>JBBSOK010000023.1:0-31673 GCA_038259825.1 Flavobacteriales bacterium | reverse complement strand
TCCTCCATTGTATGATACACATTTTGCACATCATCATCTTCTTCAATTCTTTCTAAAAGTTTTTCAACATCTTCAGCTTCTTCAGTTGAAAGCTTTTTAGTTACCTGTGGAATACGTTCGAACCCAGATGATAATATCTCGATTTTGTTTTCTTCTAAATAAGATTGTATCTGGCCGAAGCTTTCAAAAGGTGCGTAAATTAAAATTCCATCTTCGTCATCAAAAACTTCTTCAACGCCAAAATCAATTAATTCTAATTCTAATTCTTCCAAGTCTATGCCTTCAGCTGGTATGCGGAAGTTACACGTATGGTCAAACATAAAGCTTACAGAACCCGAAGTGCCCATGCTACCATCACATTTGTTAAAATGCATTCTAATATTTGCAACGGTCCTTGTGTTATTATCAGTTGCGGTTTCAATTAAGATAGCTATTCCGTGTGGCGCGTAGCCTTCAAATAAAATTTCTTTAAAATCGCCCAGACTTTTGTCGCTTGCTCTTTTAATAGCACGTTCTACATTGTCCTTAGGCATGTTAATTGCCTTGGCATTTTGTATTACAGCACGCAATCGTGAGTTGGCATCTGGATCCGGCCCACCTTCTTTTACTGCCATTACAATATCTTTACCAATGCGCGTAAAAGCTTTGCTCATTGCGGACCAACGCTTCATTTTTCTTGCTTTTCTAAACTCGAAAGCTCTTCCCATAATACAGTTTAATTAAATTTTGTTCAAATATAAAAATAAGGTTGAAGAAGCAAAATTTTACAATTTAGATTCTGCTACGTTTTATTTTTTAGCTTACTAAATCATCAATAATTTTGGCAAGTTTAAAATCCTTATCCGTTACTCCATCTGCATCGTGCGTGGAAAGGCTAATACTTATTGTATTGTAAACATTACTCCAATCCGGATGATGCTGCATATTTTCTGCTTCAAAAGCAATACGCGTCATAATAGAAAATGCATCTTTAAAATTTTCAAATTCCAAGGCGGTATGAATGGCGTTATCCTCATAGTCCCAACCTTCAAAATCTTTTAATTTTTCTTTTACTTCTTTTTCTGAATATGCTTTCATAATTTTTATTTTAAATGTTATTAATATGTTTTTAAGGTAGTAATTTCTTCGTTAAATGTACTTTCTGTAATTACTTCTGCCACAGTAATTCTGTGTGTTTCGGGTAAAATAGTATGCTTTGAAAGCAGTGCCAGATATTTATCATTATTACTTTCATACACATTTTTAAATATAGGTTTTTTACCGCTAATTTTCTCTGTAATTTCTTTGAAAAGTTCGTCGTGATGAATCATATCACTACTAGACAAATGCAAAATACCTATAATCTCTTTATTTATAATATAATGTATTTGTTGAACAAGCTTGGTAATTGTATTTAAGCTAACAATCAATTTTGGAAAGACTTCAAAATTTGCTTTATATTTTATTGCATTTCTTAATTGTAAAATTAAGGGAGAGTTGTATCCTAAAATAATGGGAACTCTCAAAATAGCAGCTTGTTGTGGAATTTTTTCCAATATCAATTTTTCAATTGCAATTTTATTTATTCCGTAAGCAGTTTCAGATTTTGTCTTGTCATTTTCATAAGCCACAAAACTCGAATTTGCATCAAAAACGGAAGCTGATGAAAGAAACAATAACCTACATTTATTATTTAAATTAACATATTCAACTATTTCATTATGAGATTTTAACAAGCTTTTATTTTCACCTTTAAATGATGAGATAATAATTGTAGGTTTTACTTTATCTAGTATTGATGAAATTGAATTTTCTTCAACACAAAATTGAAAGAAAACATTATTCTCTTCAAATAGATTTAATTGTTTGCAGTACGTGCCAAATGTTTTATAGTATGATGCAAGTTCGCGATAAATGGCGTTGCCAATAAAACCACTTGCGCCTAAAATTAAAATACGATGTTTGTCTGTTTTCTTTATCATTCTTCACGCTCTCGCTCGGCAAAACTACTTTAAAAAATAGACAATTTGGTTTTTGTGGTGAATTGCTCTAACGCTTGCATACCTAAATAGCTGTTACCTTTAGGGTTAAGTCCTGGTGCCCAAGTTGCGATAGTAAAACAGTGGGGCAGAAGGGCAACAATACCACCACCAACGCCACTTTTGCCCGGTAAACCAACCTCGAAAGCAAATTCTCCAGCTTCATCGTAAAAGCCGCAGGTAAGCATAATAGCGTTGATACGTTTTGCTTGACTTGGCGTTATATGTTGCATATTTTGAAGACATTTACCTTGATTGGCAAATACAAAAAATGCATTAGTAAGCTGTTTGCAAGTCATTTCTATGCTACATTGGTGAAAGTAAAAATCCAAAACTTCTTCAACTGGATTGTGTAGATTTTTATACGATTTCAGCAAATTGGCAGCTGCGAAATTTCTAAAACCGGTTTTATATTCTGAAGAAGCTACATTTTCATTAAAATTAATGCTTTGATCGTGCGCAAGGTCCCGAACAAATTTTAAAAAGTCTTCTTTAGGATTTTTTAAATGTGAAACTAAAATATCGGCAACTACAATCGCGCCGCTATTTATCAATGGGTTTCTTGGGATTCCGTTTTCATATTCAAGCAAACTCATATGGTTAAAGGGATTTCCCGAAGGTTCCACATCAACTCGCTTTAGCAAATCATTTCCAACAAATTGAAAAGCTTTTGCTAATGAAAATACCTTGGAGATACTTTGGATAGAAAACGGAACACCACTCTGCCCAACCGAATAATTTTCGCCTGTGATTAACTGTAAATCAATTCCAAAATTATTTTTATCGATATTGGCTAATTCCGGAATATAAGTTGCAACCTCGCCAGTATTTTCGATACTAGTAAGGTTTTGATGTATTCCTGTAAGTATTTCTTGGTAATCTAAAATCTTCATCCTTTGTAAAATGGCAATTTAACTACCGTTGCAGATATAGCTTTATTGCGAATTTCAACACTAATTTTACTTCCAATCTTGCTGTTTTTAGTAGTTACATAACCCAAACCGATGCCTTTATCTAAGCTTGGTGCCATCGTCCCGCTGGTAACAATGCCTATTTCTTTACCGCTTTCGTCTAAAAGTTTATAATCGTGCCGTGGAATGCCGCGCTCATTAAGTTCAAAAGCAACTAATTTTTTTGTAACGCCTTCTTCTTTTTGCTTCTTAAGATTTTCAGAATTTATAAAATCTTTGTCAAATTTTGTGATCCATCCCAAACCAGCTTCTAGTGGGCTAGTAGTATCGTTAATATCATTTCCGTAAAGACAGTAGCCCATTTCAAGTCGCAATGTATCACGAGCTGCCAAACCGATTGGTTTTATGCCGTATTTTTCTCCAACTTCCATTACTTTGTTCCAAACTTGTTCAACTTGATCATTTTTACAATAAATTTCAAATCCACCGCTGCCTGTATAACCCGTTGCGCTAATAATTACGTGTTCTAAACCGGCGAAGTCGGCTACTCGGAAAGTGTAAAATTTAATATCAGATAAATTTACCGACGTTAAAGATTGCATTGCCTCAATAGCTTTTGGACCTTGAATTGCCAATAATGAATAATCTTCCGATAGGTTTTTCATTGTTGCATTCATTGTATTATGACTGCTAATCCAATCCCAGTCTTTTTGAATATTAGAAGCATTTACAACCAACAACCATTGGTCTGTTTTTAGACGATAAACAATCAAATCATCCACAATTCCTCCGTCAGCATTTGGTAAACAGCTGTATTGTGCTTGGTTATCTTCCAATTTTGAAGCATCGTTCGTTGTTACTTTTTGAATGAGTTCCAATGCATTTGGCCCTTCAATAATAAATTCTCCCATATGGCTAACATCAAAAACGCCAACACCATTGCGCACAGTTTGGTGTTCTGCGTTTACACCTTCGTAGGAAACAGGCATATTATAGCCTGCAAATGGTACTAATTTGGCTCCTAATTTTTCGTGAATATGGGTAAGGGCTGTATTTTTCATTATATGATATTAAAAGATTTAAAATTGTTGTTTTATATTGAACGAAAGCAAAGGTATTGATAAAATTGGTAGGGTGAAATAGGAATTTTTTAAAGTGAAAAACCTGACAAATTCATATTTTTAAAGGAATTAGAGTCCTTGTAAGATTGCTAATTTTTAATCAAAGTTATATCTTTAAAAATTATGTGATTTTAAAAATTTCATTTTATAATAAAAACATCATTAATATGAAAATATTCTCCGCCAAACAACTTGCTGAAGCCGATGCCAAGACGATTGAAGTTCAACAAATAGATTTCGATATGTTGATGGAGCGTGTGGGAATCCAAGTGTCTAAATGGTTGGATTCTAACTTGAAAGGTTCTGAAGTTCCAATACATATTTTTTGCGGTATTGGAAATAATGGCGGAGATGGATTGGTGGTAGCTCGTTTGCTTATTGAAAAAAACTATAACGTCCATACGTACATTGTAAATTATAGCGATAAACGTTCAGAAAATTTTCTAAAAAATTACAGTCGCATTAAAGATGTTACAAAAAAATGGCCAATTTTATTAAAGGATGCTGAGGAGCTTCCTTCAATAAATAAAGAGGATATTATCGTGGATGCAATGTTTGGAACGGGTTTAAATAGACCGCCAAAAGTTTGGGTAAAAAAAATTATAGAATATATAAATGAAAGTAATGCATATGTTCTGTCGGTAGATATGCCAAGCGGATTGTATGCAGACCAAGCGCAAAAGAAATCTGATGTAATTATAGAGGCTAATTTTATATTGACTTTTGGCGCCCCGAAATTGTCGTTTTTTCTTCCGGAAACAGCTCTATATGCTAAATATTTTAATGTGCTCGATATAGGTTTGGATGCAGATTATTTAAACAGTCTTCAACCTCTAGCACAGTTAATTAGTAAACGTGATGCCCAAAATTTTTATAAACCACGACAAAAAGCTGGGCATAAAGGAAATTATGGACATTGTGTAATAATAGCAGGCAGTTACGGAAAAATTGGCGCTGCAGTACTTTCGGCAACTGCTGCATTTAGGATGGGCGCAGGTTTGGTAACGGCTTCTATTCCAAAATGTGGTTATGAAGTTTTGCAAACAACTTTACCCGAAGCAATGGTGATAACAGACGCAGAAGTTCAAAAACTCTCAAGTATTTCATTACCATTTCAGCCTGATGCAATGGCAATTGGTATGGGAATTGGAAAAGATAAGGTAACCGTCAATGCTTTGGAAAAATTTCTGAAATCCTGCGAAATTCCAATAGTAATTGATGCCGATGCGTTGAATATTATTTCAGAAAATAAAAGTTTCTTAAAATTGATTCCAAAAAATTCAGTTTTGACGCCACATCCGGGTGAGTTAGAGAGATTAATAGGTGAGTGGTCTGACGATTATGATAAAATTGAAAAAACCAAAAAGTTTGCATCAGATAATGATGTTATAATTTTAATTAAAGGTTCGTATTCAATTACTGTATTTCAGAATAATTTGTATATAAACACAAGTGGAAATGTTGGTATGGCAACCGGTGGTAGTGGCGATGTGCTTTCGGGAATGATTGCCGGATTAATTTCGCAAGGCTATGATCCATTAGTTTCAACTGTATTTGGAGTTTATCAACACGGTGTTGCAGGCGATATTTCCAGCGAAGAAAATAGTGTTGAAGCTACTTTGGCGGGTGATATTGTAAATAATATTGGGCAAGCTTATGTTGAGCTTTTTCAACAAGAGGAAGTTCCGCAAAAAGAAACCGAAGCTAAAAAGTAGCTTCGGTTATAAGTTTTTTAATTCAGGATTTAGTGTTTAGTCTTATAATTTACAATACGTTATTCAACATTGTTCTAAGCTTTGGGTCCGATGGTCGTGGCGCATCTGCAGAAACTATTTTCCCATCTGCATCTATTAAAATGAATCTTGGAATACCGTTAATTGCGTAATCCTGAACAAATTTGGATTGCCAATTATTATCTGCCATTAATTGTATTCCGCCCAGTTCCTTTTCTGCAATCATCGTTTTCCATTTTTCGTAGTCTTTTTCAACATCAATTGAAATACTAACAAATTGAATATTTTTATTATTATAGTCTTCTTCAACTTTTTTAAGTGATGGTATTTCTGCAATACAAGGGCCGCACCAAGTTGCCCAAACATCTATGTACACATACTTTCCTTTCAAATCTGACAATGTTGTTTTCCCTCCTTCAAAATTTTCATAATCAAACGTTGGAGAAGGGTTTCCTTTTTGAATTGTTTTTAAAAGATTGTATCGTTTGGTAATTGGCTCTAAATCTTCTGCTGGTGGATTGGTACTTTTGTAAAGATTATAAACATCATCTAAGGAGTTGTTAGCCGTCATTCCATAGGTCATTCTATCCTTCATAAGGAGCTGTTTCGTACTACCGTCTGGGAAATTATCATTTACTTTCTGTAAATATGCTAATGAAATATCTAAAGAATCATTTTTTTCTAAATCTTCATCTGCAAGGCGTTGGTAGTGTGATGATACTAATTGTTGATAAGAAGCAGAGTTTTGAAATGCGATAGTATCAGCAAAATTTAATCCTTTCAGATTTTCATAAAAAGCTGGAGACGTTTTGAATGTATTATTCATTGTGAAGTACCGATAGTAATTTTGATAATTTTCTATATTTGATGCTTTTATGTAATTACGCTCATTCATTTCGGCCGTCAGGAAATTTTGATTTTTCACTTCAAGACTTTCTAAAATACTATCATAAGATTTTTGCATTCTATCATTGTCTCTTAAAAAATCTTTTTCATTTTTTGAAAAAGTCGCTTTAGAATCAAAATTTATTTCATTCCACATATATTTTGCGGCTAGATAATTATTTTCTGGAGCCAAAGTCCCCGTATATGTTAAAGATTCATCAAATTGAGAAGCATCTAAGGACACATTTAGTGTTCCTCCTTTTTCAAGATAAATAAGGCTGCTTTCACGGCCTACTTGAAGGCTGTAATAACCATCTTTTTCAATTTTTAATGTGTCTTGAAATTTACCAATATCATTAACAGTCATTTGTAAATTGAAGTCATAACCTCTTATTACTGCCACTGTTGCATCCGTATTGGTGATAGATCCGTCAAACAATACATAATCTGGTTTTTCCTTGTCTTTTGTACAAGAGAAAAGAATAAGCGTAATACATAAAATGGTTAGATTTTTCATAAATTGAACATTTGGTTTCATTCAAAAATAAGACATAAATAGTTTAGATAGTAATAATTATAAAATCCTTACATCGAAAATGCTATTTTTGTTTTTATAAATTAATAATTTTATGCGCGAAACACATTATATAAGTACTGAAATTTTAGATTTACCAACAATCAAGAATATTGTTGATAATGACCAGAAATTAGAACTATCTGAAGAAGCAAGCCATAATATTAGAAAATCCCACGATTATCTTATTGCAAAAATTGAAAGTAACGATAAACCAATTTACGGCATAAATACTGGTTTTGGTTCATTATACAATGTTGAAATTTCCGCTGAAAACTTATCAAAATTACAAGAAAACTTGGTAATGTCCCACGCTTGTGGTACGGGAGATTTAGTTCCTTTACCCATTGTAAAGCTCATGTTGTTGCTAAAAATCCAATCTTTGAGTTATGGCTATAGTGGCGTTCAAGTTGAAACCGTAGAGCGTTTAATAGAGCTTTTTAATAATGACGTTCTACCTGTAATTTATACCCAGGGAAGTTTAGGTGCTTCGGGAGATTTAGCTCCATTAGCACATTTGTCTCTACCATTATTGGGAAAAGGTGATGTTTATTATGAAGGAAGCAGAACAAGCGCTGAAATTATTTTAAATAAATTGAATTGGCAACCCCTTACATTAATGGCAAAAGAAGGATTAGCGCTTTTAAATGGCACCCAATTTATGAGTGCTTATGGAGTTTATTGCCTTTTAAAATCCCACAAATTAAGTTATCTGGCAGATGTAATTAGCGCAATTTCTATTGATGCTTTTGACTGTAATATGAGTCCATATAACCCTTTGGTGCATTTGGTTAGACCGCATCGCGGACAAGTAAAAACGGCGGAAAGAATTTTAGAGCTTCTTGAAGAAAGTGAAATTGGCAAATCTGAAAATAAGAAAGTACAGGACCCGTATTCTTTTAGATGTATTCCTCAAGTTCACGGTGCAACAAAGGACACAATAGATTTTGTAGGAAAGACGATGAAGACCGAAATTAATTCGGTAACAGACAATCCTAATATTTTTATAAAAGAAGATTTAATAATTTCCGGAGGTAATTTCCACGGACAACCTTTGGCTTTAGGCTTAGATTATTTGGCCATAGCAATGGCAGAGTTAGGAAATATTTCTGAAAGGCGAACATACCAAATGGTTTCAGGCATTCGTGGTCTGCCAGATTTTCTGGTTGATAATCCTGGACTAAACAGCGGATTTATGATTCCGCAGTACACAGCCGCAAGTATTGTAAGCCAAAATAAACAGTATGCAACTCCAGCTTCTGTAGATAGTATTGTTTCTTCAAATGGGCAAGAAGACCACGTAAGTATGGGTGCAAATGCAGCAACAAAATGCTTAAAGGTTATCGATAATCTAGAAACAATATTGGCTATAGAACTCTTTAATGCCTCGCAAGCTATAGCATTTAGGGCGCCCTTAAAGTCTTCAGAATTTATAGAATCATTTTTAGCAACTTATAGAAGAGATGTGAAATTTGTAAATAATGATAGGATTTTAGCGGATGATATTCATAAATCTGTAGCTTTTATACAAACATTAAATATAGAAAATGATGTTTTGTTTTAGTCAATATTCAATAAATTAAAGGAGTGTAGAAGTTTTAGCAATCAAAGATTGTAGCCAGATTTTTGCCTCTTTAATTGTTTGAAAAGTTTCCATTGGTTTTTTTAAAAATAATCTTTCAACAGCAACATTGTTTTTTGTTATTTTTTTGTTTGTAATAATTGCAAAACCTATAAGGTTTTTAATTTCGGAGGTTTTTAAATAAATGTTAGGATCTACAGAATAGGAATTTACACGATATGTTATGTAACCAAACAACGTATCTTCAAAATAATCCTTCGCAATATTTACTAGTAATTGATTATGCTCTGGTCCAAGTAAAACTCCTTCATTAACAACTGCTATGACATAATAATCATAGATATCAATCTTTCCGATACTTGTTGTTACTGATGCTTGCATATATAATTACAAATATAGCAACCGAATGTTTGAATGTATTTTGACTTCATAATTATTTAACTCATATTCGATTAAATGTATAAAAAAAAGGCATATATCACTATGATTTATGCCTTTTATTTAAAAACAAAAATTTCTTACGATTCAGTAATGTTTTTTTGTTTTTTTACTTTGATAGTTAATTCATTCGTTTTTTCATCCAAATCCATCATTATAGCATCTCCTTCTTCTACTTTGCTATTTATAATTTCTTCAGCTAAAGCGTCCTCAATGTACTTTTGAATAGCTCTATTTAATGGTCTAGCTCCATATTGTTTATCAAATCCTTTATCAGCTATGTAGTCCTTTGCTTTTTCAGATAACGTTAGATTATATCCTAAATCACTAATTCTAGCATATAATTTTTCAAGTTCGATATCAATAATTTTATGGATATCTTCTCTTTCCAAAGCGTTGAAAACCATTACGTCGTCAATTCTATTTAAGAATTCTGGTGCAAATGTTTTCTTTAACGCATTCTCAATCACACTTTTTGTATGTTCTGCTGCTTGATTTTCCTTTGCTGAAGTTCCAAAACCAACACCTTGTCCAAAATCTTTAATTTGTCTTGCACCAATATTGGAAGTCATTATGATTATAGTATTTCTAAAATCAATTTTTCTACCTAAACTATCAGTTAAATAACCATCATCCAAAACTTGAAGTAGCATGTTGAAAACATCTGGATGCGCTTTTTCAATTTCATCTAATAATAAAACTGCGTAAGGTTTTCTTCTAATCTTTTCAGTTAATTGTCCGCCTTCTTCATAACCAACATAACCTGGAGGCGCTCCGACTAATCTAGAGATCGAAAATTTTTCCATATACTCACTCATATCAATTCGAACAAGTGCAGTATCACTATCAAACAATTCTCTCGCTAGAACCTTGGCAAGTTGTGTTTTACCTACACCAGTTTGGCCTAAAAATATAAAGGATCCAATAGGTTTGTTAGGGTCTTTAAGACCAGCTCTATTACGTTGGATTGCCTTAACAACCTTTGCAACAGCGTCATCCTGCCCAATTACCTTACCTTTAATACGGTCTGGCAATGCTGCCAATTTAGTGCTTTCCGTTTGCGCTATACGATTAACGGGTACACCTGTCATCATACTTACAACTTCAGCTACATTTTCCTCATCAACTTTTTCGCGATTTATTTTGCTGTCATTTTCCCATTCTTCTTGAGCGATTGCTAAATCCTTTTCTAAATTTTTCTCATCATCACGTAGTTTTGCAGCTTCTTCATATTTCTGTTTTTTAACTACATTATTTTTTTCTTCCCTAACTTCTTCAAGCTTTGCTTCAAGAGTTAAGATTTTCTGAGGAACATGAATATTTGTAATATGCACCCGAGAGCCAGCTTCATCCAATGCATCAATCGCTTTGTCTGGTAAAAAACGCTCTGTCATATACCTGTTTGTCAAGGTAACGCAGGCTTTTATTGCATCGTCTGTATATGTTACATTGTGGTGTGATTCATACTTATCTTTTATATTCATAAGTATTTCAATAGTTTCCTCAACAGTAGTTGGCTCTACAATCACTTTTTGGAAACGTCTTTCTAACGCTCCATCCTTTTCAATATATTGTCTATATTCATCTAAAGTAGTTGCACCTATGCACTGTATTTCGCCTCTTGCAAGAGCAGGCTTAAACATATTACTTGCATCCAAAGAACCCGTAGCGCCACCAGCACCAACAATTGTATGAATTTCGTCTATAAAAAGAATAATATCATCATTTTTTTCAAGCTCGTTCATTACAGCTTTCATTCTTTCCTCAAATTGCCCTCTGTATTTTGTGCCGGCAACTAAGCTTGCTAAATCCAATGTAACAACCCTTTTATCATATAAAATTCTTGAAACTTTTCTTTGAATTATTCGTAGTGCTAAACCTTCTGCTATGGCACTTTTACCAACACCTGGTTCACCTATTAACAGTGGATTATTTTTTTTACGTCTGCTCAAAATTTGGGAAACGCGCTCAATTTCTTTTTCTCGACCAACTACCGGATCCAATTTACCCTCTTCTGCCATTGCTGTAAGATCACGACCAAAGTTATCTAAAACCGGTGTCTTAGATTTTTTATTGGTCTTTTGAGTAGTGCCAGAAAAAATATTTTCCTTATTGTCATCATCAGGCCCTAAGCCTTCATCGTTTGAAAAAGATTCCGCCGAAGGTGTGTCGCCAAAATCGTCGTCTTTTGTTATCATCATTTTAAATTGATCTTTAACAACATCATAATCTACTTTCATCTTGTTTAACAATTTTGTTGTTGGGTCATTTTCATTCCGAAGAATGCACAACAATAAATGCGCGGTGTTTATTGAAGAACTTTGGAAAAGCTTCGCTTCCAAAAAAGTGGTCTTCAAAGCACGCTCAGCCTGCCTAGTTAAATGTAGGTTTTTCTTATCATTAGTTATTATTCCTGTTGTTGGATTTGCAGGGCTAAGTATTTCTACCTTTCTTCGCAAATGACTTAAGTCTATTTCCAAAGCACTTAATATAGTTACAGCTTTGCCATTACCATCGCGCAATAAACCAAGCATTAAATGTTCCGTACCAATAAAATCATGGCCTAAACGCAGCGCTTCTTCTTTGCTAAATGCAATTACATCCTTTACTCTTGGTGAAAAATTATCGTCCATATCTAAATATTCCTTTCTGTTTAAAAATAACAATTTACTATTAAAGGGCAAAAACTATTCCTATTTAATTGCTAGTTGAGTAAAATGACGAAAAAAACCTTTATTAGAAAACATAAAGTACTTTTATTTATTAACTGACTCTATGCCTAATTATGTTAATAAAATCGTTAACATCCTATAGTAAAATTAGGCTCTAAACCTTCAAAATAGTGTATCTTGCTTCATTAGTTTAAACCGTAAAATTAAAGATTATATATATGGCTGAAGAAGGCGAAAAAGTTATTCCCATTAACATAGAAGATGAAATGAAATCGGCATACATCGATTATTCGATGTCGGTCATTGTGTCACGTGCACTGCCAGATGTTAGAGATGGCATGAAACCAGTACACAGAAGGGTTTTGTTTGGTATGCACGAACTTGGTATTAGAGCAACAGGTGCGCACAAAAAATCTGCAAGGATTGTTGGGGAAGTACTCGGTAAGTATCACCCACACGGCGATACTTCGGTTTATGATGCTATGGTGCGTATGGCACAGGAGTGGAGTTTACGATACATGTTGGTAGACGGTCAAGGTAACTTTGGCTCTGTTGATGGCGATAGCCCAGCAGCAATGCGTTATACAGAAGCAAGAATGCAAAAAATATCTGAAGATATGCTTGCTGATATTGATAAAGACACAGTAGATCATCAATTAAATTTTGACGATACTTTACAGGAGCCAACAGTTCTTCCAACTCGAGTTCCTGGTTTATTAATTAACGGAGCTTCCGGTATTGCCGTTGGTATGGCTACTAATATGCCGCCGCACAATTTAGCTGAAGTAATAGACGGGACCATTGCATACATTGAGGATAACGATATAGATATTGATGGTTTAATGCAGCACGTTAAAGCACCAGATTTTCCAACAGGAGGAATAATCTATGGTTACGAAGGTGTACGAGACGCTTTTCATACAGGACGTGGCCGCGTTGTAATGCGCGCTAAGGCTAGTTTTGAAGAAGTTCAGGGAAAGGAGTGTATAATTGTTACAGAAATTCCTTATCAAGTGAATAAGGCAGATATGATTAAGAAAACTGCCGATATGATTAACGATAAGAAAATTGAAGGAATCTCAAATATTCGTGACGAGTCGGATAGAAATGGGATGCGTATCGTTTATATTTTGAAACGTGATGCAATTCCAAATATCGTTTTAAACACACTGTTTAAGTATACAGCATTGCAGAGCAGTTTTAGTGTAAACAATATTGCGTTGGTAAAAGGCCGTCCGCAAATGTTGAACCTAAAAGAACTGATTCTTTACTTTGTTGAACATAGACACGAAGTTGTAGTAAGAAGAACCGAATACTTACTTCGCAAAGCTGAGGAAAGAGCACATATTCTTGAAGGTTTAATAATTGCATCAGATAATATAGATGAAGTTATTAGATTGATAAGAGCCTCATCAAATGCAGATGAAGCACGTGAAGTCTTGATGAAAACCTTTGAGCTTTCAGAGATTCAGGCAAAGGCAATTGTTGAAATGCGTCTAAGACAATTAACAGGCTTAGAGCAAGATAAACTTCGTACCGAGTATGAAGAATTGATGAAAACAATTCAAAATTATAAAGACATTCTTGCTAGTAAAGAAATGAGAATGGAAATTATCAAGGAAGAATTATTAGAAGTAAAAGCTAAATATGGTGATGAACGACGCTCTGTAATTGAATATGCAGGTGGAGATGTAAGTATCACAGATTTAATTGCGGATGAAAGTGTAGTATTAACAATTTCCCACGCTGGATATATAAAACGTACGCCACTAACCGAATATAGAACACAAAACAGAGGTGGAGTAGGGCAAAAAGCTTCTACAACTAGAAACGAGGATTTCCTTGAACACTTGTTTGTTGGTACTAATCACCAATATATGTTGTTCTTTACTCAAAAAGGAAAATGTTTCTGGATGCGCGTTTTTGAAATTCCGGAAGGAAGTAAAACTGCAAAAGGTAGGGCAATTCAAAACCTAATAAATATTGAGCCGGATGATAAAGTTATGGCTTTTATTTGTACCGAGGATTTGAAGGATGAAGAATACGTAAATAGCCGTTACGTTATAATGGCAACTAAAAAAGGACAGGTTAAAAAGACCCCTTTAGAGCAATATTCTAGACCAAGAGTAAATGGTATAAACGCAATTACAATAAAGGATGATGATGTTTTATTGGAAGCAAAACTTACTACAGGCAATAGTGAGGTAATGCTTGCAGTAAAAAGCGGTAAAGCAATTAGATTTGAAGAATCGAAAACAAGGCCAATGGGCAGAAATGCTTCAGGAGTAAGAGGTATTAGACTTGGGGATAAAAATGATGAAGTTATTGGAATGATTGCTGTCGAGGATAGTTCTTCGGATATTTTAGTAGTTTCTGAAAACGGTTACGGTAAACGTTCTTCGATTGATGATTACAGAGTTACAAATAGGGGTGGTAAAGGTGTAAAAACTATTAATATTACCGAAAAAACCGGTAAATTAGTAGCAATTAAAAACGTGGTTGATAGTGATGATCTTATGATTATCAACAAATCCGGTATTGCAATTAGAATGGCTGTAGATGATTTACGTGTTATGGGCCGTGCAACACAAGGAGTAAGATTAATAAAAGTACGAGAAGATGACGCCATTGCAGCAGTTGCTAAGGCAATGAAAGATGAAGATGAAATAGAAATTCCTGAAGAAATCCTGAATGAAGGATCGGAAAATTCATCAAATATTGAAGATGGAACGGATCTTGATAATAATGAAGAACAAACTGAAATTAACGAATAAACTTTAAAACTTTAAAAATGAAAAAATTAGTTGTAACAGCAGCTTTTATAGGTATTTCAGCGTTTACTTTTGCGCAGGATAAAGAAATTAAAAAAGCTCAAAAAGCCATAAAGAAGGGCGATTTTACCGAAGCAATGCAATATGTAAACGAAGCAGAAAGCTTGATTGCTGGCGCCGATAATGACACCAAAACAGAATTTTATTTAGCGAAAGCAGAAACAATTTTGGGAACAGCCGGAAATGATTCTGCTAAACTTCAAAACGCTGCAGATGCTTTTATGATGGCTCAAAAATCCAACGTAGAAAATAAAATGGCTGCCGAAATGGATTTAGTAGGACAAAAAACACGTGCAGGTCTTGTAAACAGCGCGATTGTAGATCAAAATGCGCAAAATTATAAAGATGCAGCTACAAAGTTGTATACTAGTTATATGGTTAGCAAAAAGGATACTTCAGATCTTTATTTTGCTGCAGGTAACGCCGTTAATGCTAAAGATTATAAAACGGCCATAGATTATTACAAAACGTTATATGATGTAGGTTATACTGGAAGTACGAAGGAATTTGTCGCAACTAACAAAGAAACTGGTGAAGTTGAAAAATTTGATAGTAAAGACCAAAGAGATATTATGGTTAAAACTGGCGAATTTATTAAGCCAGAAGCTAGAAACGCGGAATCTAAAAGAGGTGAGATTTTACGAAATATGACCTTAATATATATTGAACAAGGTGATAATGAAAAGGCCACAAGTTTAATGGCAGATGCAAGAAAAGAAAATCCAAAAGATATGGGTTTATTAAGAGCAGATGCAGATATGGCATATAAATTAGGAAATTTAGATAAGTATAATAAATTGATGGAAGAAGTTGTTGCTTCAGATCCAGAAAACTCCGAATTATATTACAATCTAGGTGTTGGTAGTGCTGGAATTGGTATGAAAGATAAGGCAATGGGATACTATAAAAAAGCTTTAGAGCTTAATCCAACTTACACATCTGCCCAAATAAATATTGCCGCACTAATGTTGGCTGCAGAAAAGGATTTGGTGGATAAAATGAATGCTTTGGGAACATCTTCTGCGGATAACAAAAAATATGAAGAATATAAAAAAGAGAGAGAACAGTTATATCGTGATGCAATTCCATATTTAGAAAGTGCTATTCAAAGCAAACCAGATAACCTACAAGTAGCTAAAACACTTGCAAACATTTATAGCCAAATAGGTGAGGATGCAAAAGCAAAGGAAATGAAAGCTAAAGTAACCGAATTAGAAGGTAAACAATAAAATTATTAATATTACAATAGTAAAAAGCCTCCAATAAAATGGAGGCTTTTTTATATAATACGTTTTATTACTCTTAACTTGTGTGTGTGTGTCCTAGCTTCATAATTAAAAATGCCACTATGGTCAATTCTATCTATTCTTACTTTTCCGTGAGCGTGAATAATATAATTGTCTTCCATTATAATACCAACGTGCGTTATTGAACCTTCATCATTATCAAAGAAAGCAAGATCTCCTGGTTCGGCTTCTTCAATAAAGCTCAAAGCTTCTCCTTGTCCTGCTTGTTGGCTTGCATCTCGCAATAATTTATAACCGTTTAATTTATAAACCATTTGCGTAAAACCACTACAATCTATGCCAAAATGCGTCTTACCTCCCCAGAGATATGGAGTATTTAGGTAAAATAAAGCCGTTTCAATTAAATTGGATTTATCCAATTTTCCGGTTACGGACCTTCCTTCAAATAAATGAGTTAAAAATTTTATATTCGAAACATCGCTACCATAGCAAATAGGCATCAATTGATTATTTTGAAGTGTAATAAATTCTACGAGATCTGTAGATAATTTCAAGTCTAAATTTTGAAATTCACAAAAATCCTCTTCGGTTATTTCAAGATATTGTTTGTTATCAATCCATCCTTCGTAACCATCAAAATCTAGACGAATACGGCTCCATTTTTTTCTTATTTCTAAAACTTTAAAAATCTCACCATACAGAATTTGACTAACAAGTTCGCTAGCGTCTGAGGGTTCTGCTCTTAAGGGGACTATGCTTAAATTACTTATTGCGTAATTCACTTAACCTAAATTTGTTGATGAGGTGGTAATTTAATATAAATTTTTATTCGAATTTTAATCCGTTTTCTTCGTCAAATTCCTTTTTTTCTTGCGGAGTCATTCTACTTCTTATAACCTTAATAGTATATGCACCTTTTGTAATTCCTGTGTTATCATCAACAATCATCCAATCGGATATTTCATTTTTATTTATAGTCACAGTGTCTCCAATCTTCACTTCATTTGTATAAACAGGTTTATTTCCAAGTATGCCTTTGTAGTTATTTTCATCATAGGTTATTTGGCCAATCCAAACATGCTCACTGCCACCATCCGAGGTAGGAAAGCTTTGTTTAATAGAATAATAGAAGTTTTTATCCGGATTGTTTTTCAAAAATTCGGCAAATTCGTTAAAGGTTTTGTTCGCTTTTTGGATTGCTTCATCTATTTCAACATCGGCTTCTTCTACATAATAGACTTCAGGTTCATTTTCGACTTCAGCTTTTGTACCCTTTCCTTCATTGCAAGAAATTAATACAGTTGAGAGTAAAATAATTAGTATTGCTAGTTTTTTCATTTGATTTACAACTATTGTGAAGGACTATTATTATAATATGATAAATTGAAATATCTAATTTCTCTCAATGACCATTGCCGAAGCGCCACCACCGCCGTTACATATAGCAGCAGCACCGATTTTAGCATCATTTTGTGCCAATACATTTAATAATGTAATAAGAATACGAACTCCACTGCAACCTAGTGGGTGACCAAGAGAAACTGCACCACCATTTACGTTCACGTTTTCATCAGTTAATCCTAAAATTTTCATATTTGCAAGCCCGACAACAGCAAAGGCCTCGTTAAATTCGAAATAATCTACATCACCAATTTCAATTCCCGCTTTGTCTAATGCTTTTGGTAAAGCTTTGGAAGGAGCAGTTGTAAACCATTTTGGTTCTTGTGCCGCATCTGCGTAACTTTTTATGGTAGCAAGTGGCTTTAAATTTAATTCTTTAGCTTTTTCAGCACTCATTAATATTACAGCGCCCGCACCATCATTTATAGTTGAAGCATTTGCAGCAGTAACGGTACCGTCTTTTGTAAATGCAGGGCGTAATGAAGGTATCTTATCAATCATTACATTTTTAAATTCTTCGTCTTCAGAAACCACTACAGCTTTGCCACGTCTTTGTGGCACGGAAACAGGAACAACTTCTTCTTTAAATTTTCCTGACGACCAAGCCTCTTCAGATCTTTTATAACTTTTTATGGCATATGCATCTTGATCTTCACGACTAAAATTATGTTCCGTTGCGCATAAATCTGCACAGGTTCCCATTGCGTTGTGGTCATAAGCATCCACCAATCCATCTTTCTGCATACCATCAATCAACGTTGCAGGACCAAATTTTGTAGCGTTGCGCATATTAACGTAATGGGGTATGTTACTCATACTTTCCATTCCGCCAGCAATTATTACGTCGGCATCACCCAGTGCAATTGCTTGCGCTGCTTGCATTACCGCTTTCATACCAGAAGCACATACTTTGTTTATTGTAGTGCAAGGAACCGTATCGGGAATACCAGCACCCATTGCTGCTTGCCTAGCTGGCGCTTGTCCAACACCTGCCTGTACAACATTTCCCATATAAACTTCTTGCACCAATTTTGGGTCAAGTTTAATTTTATCTAATGCACCTTTAATAGCGGCACTTCCTAATTGCGTTGCAGTTAAGGAAGATAAACTTCCCATAAAGCTTCCAATTGGTGTTCTTATGGCAGATACAATAACTACTTCTTTGTTCATTTTAATTCAAGTTTACAATTTATCAAGGGCAGCGAAATTACATATTTAATCGGAAATTTTCAATGTTTGTAGCCTTTGGTTTGGTAGTATTTTCTTTTTAATGTTCATTTAATACAGCTATATTCAAAAATATGGGGACTCTAATTCTATTTCATACTTTAAAATAATACCTTTACTTTTCGTATTGCATCTATGAAAAACTTTTTAAATCTATTCTCTAAAAATCAATCTTTACTTTACAAGATATTTCTTTTTGTAATTGCCACTTGTTTAGTTATTTATCTTTTACCGAAAGGCGGCCAGTTTAAGTATAATTTTCAAAAGGGAAAACCTTGGCAGTATGAAAACTTATATGCGCCATTTAGCTTCACCATTAAAAAAGATAAAGCTACACTTGAAAAGGAAAAAGATGAAATAAGAGCTAACGCCATACCTTATTTTGAATATAATGCAGATAAAGCCGCTGCTTTCAAGGATGATTTTGAAAGACTAGTTTCTGAAAACTATGTTGATTCGCTTTATGAAACATCCAAAACTAACGTGCTCCAATTAGGAAATAAAATAATTGATGAAGCAATAGAAAATGGAGTTGTTGATGAACTTTACCCATATTCTGAAGGTAAACTAATTTATTTGAAGTTAGGTGATGAATATGTAGAGCGCACTTTTGCTCAACTTTATAAAAAAGAAGAGCTAGATGCAAATATTAGAAATTTGGTTTCCCAATTTAATGCGGAAGATGCACAGCCTTTATTAAATAGATTATTATCCCAAGCATTAGCGCCAAATGTCCTTTTAAACAGTAAACTGACGGATGGCTCAATAAATTCTGAGTTAAAAAAATTAAATCCGAATAGGGGCATTATTGAAAAAGGCGGAAGGATAATAGCTAAAGGTGAGGTTGTTGAAGGTAATAAATTTCAAATTTTAAACTCGCTCAAAGCTGAATATCAGTCTCAAATATGGAGTCGCTCAAATCATCTTTGGTTGCTTGTGGGTTATTCAATTTTGGTTTCATTAGTCTTTTTAATGTTGTTTTTGTTTTTAAATAAATACAGGTCAGATATTTATAATAACAATACAAAGGTCACTTTTATATTCTTTAATGTGTGTTTGATGGTTTTACTAACAACCTTGGTTGTTAAACTTCATGCAAGTTATGTTTATGTTGTTCCACTTTGTATTTTACCACTGATTGTAAAAGCCTTTTTTGATCCTAGACTAGGTTTGTTTGTTCATGTTCTCACTATTTTACTTTTAGGTTTCGTAGTACCAAATAGTTTTGAATACATGTTTCTACAAATAATTGCTGGTATCGTAACCATTTTAACTGTTTCAGAATTATACAAAAGGGCAAATCTATTTATTTCAGTCGGTCAAATTACTTTAGTTTATATCATTGGATACTTTGCATTTTTTATCATCCAGGAAGGAAATGTTCAAAATTTTGAATGGGAGAATTTCGCATATTTTCTTTTAGGCGGAGTGGCAACACTTTTTGCACATCCGTTAATTTATTTTTATGAAAGGATTTTTGGACTTGTTTCAGATGTTTCGCTATTGGAACTTAGTGACACAAATTCAAAATTATTGAAAGAACTTTCAAACAAAGCGCCTGGGACTTTCCATCATTCTTTAAATGTGGCAAACTTGGCAGAAGCATCGGCTAATGAAATTGGGGCAAATAGTATGTTGGTTAGGGTAGGAGCTTTATACCATGATATTGGAAAAATGACCAACCCAACGATGTTTACCGAAAATCAAGCCAATGCAATTAATAGCCATAATGAGCTGGATCCTAAAGAAAGTGCTAGTATAATTATAGATCACGTTATAAAAGGTATTGAAATAGCACGTAAAAATAAATTACCGGATAGGGTCATAGATTTTATAAGGACACACCACGGTACAAGTTTGGTTTATTATTTTTATAAAAAGGAAAAAGAAGTGAATGGCGAGGCAGACAAGGATGATTTCAGTTATCCGGGGCCCATTCCATTTTCTAAAGAAACGGCAATTTTAATGATGTCCGATAGTGTGGAAGCTGCTAGTAAAAGCTTAAAGGAGCCGAGTTCTTCTAAAATTGATGCTTTTGTTGAAAAGATTATAGATGGCCAAATGGAGCAAGGGCAGTTTTTGAATGCAAACATAACGCTAAAGGAAATCCAGATTATTAAGAAGGTCTTGAAGAAAAAACTGAACAATATGTTTCATGTTAGGGTAGAATATCCTGAATAAATTCCTTTTTCTAGAATTATTGGCATTCCTAAATAATTGAAAATAAATTGAATAAATATTATTTTAAAAAAAGACCATATTTATTTTGTAAAAAGGTTTTTATAAAGCTACATTTGCATCCGCAATTTATAGCGGCAAGTTCATAAAAAATTGGAGAGGTGCCAGAGCGGTAATGGAGCAGATTGCTAATCTGTCGACGGCAACGTCGCCAGGGTTCGAGTCCCTGTCTCTCCGCAATTACAATTAAATCCTTTGTAAAAAGGAGAATTATCGAAACCGATAACGATAAAAAATAATCTTCGGGGTGTAGCGTAGCCCGGTCATCGCGCCTGCTTTGGGAGCAGGAGGTCGCAGGTTCGAATCCTGCCACCCCGACAAAAACCGGACAATAGTTCGGTTTTTTTGTTATTATCGGTCGCATAGCTCAGTTGGATAGAGCACCTGCCTTCTAAGCAGGCGGTCGCAGGTTCGAATCCTGCTGCGATCACTTTAAACCCTCTTCAGTGAGGGTTTTTTGTTTTTGTTAGTTAAATTTTCGAGCACACCAAAACAACTCTATTTTCCTCCAAATCTGTCACAAAAAATAGATATACATTACCACCATCACTAATTTTCCATTTCTTTCTAATTTGTGCCACCGTTTCTTTAAAATTCCTAGTTGTTATATTGGCTTGTTTGTTTTGAAGATTATTTTTTAAAGCGTCTTTGGAGTATGGTAAAACTTTATCAATAACAAACCTCCGTCCCGGAAACTCCCTCAAAGATTCGCTTGTGTAAAGATGTGTGTTTTTATGAAGTTTTTTTATTTTAAATGCTTCAGATATTTGTTCAAACGCGCCACTTTTCATTATTGCGGCATTTGGCTCATATAAAAATCTTGATGGTAAAGCGTAAACTGCTTCAGAATTAGTATTCCATTCAAAATCAAATATATCTGATTCTTCGGATTTTATGTTTATCGTTTTTATTTTAGGATTGCCTTCAAAATCTTTTTTCAAAAGCCATAAAAGTTCTTTTACCTCATTATTTAAAGCAACAATATGAATTTGGAAAACGTGCTTTAATTCTGAAAGACCAACAGATATATCAAGCATTGGAGATGTTTTAATTAAAAGCAGTTTACAATTTAATAATAACTCTGATACATTTTCTGGAATATTGGGTTCGCAGTCTTTAAGAAAAAAAACTTTACCCTTTGTTTCATGTCTGCGAGAGGGGTCTGCATAAATTACATCAAATACATTCGTTTTTACCTCTGTTAATCCATTCTCGGCGTGACAATTTATATTTTCAACATTTAATGCTTTAAAATTATGCTCAGCAATTTTTGATAATTCTTCATTTAATTCAAAATAAAAAACTTTTTCAAACTTCTTCGCAAAATAGAAGCTGTCAACTCCAAATCCGCCAGTTATATCGGCAAGTAGTTTTCCTTCAACCAATGTTGCTTTAAATTCGGCAGTTATCTCGGATGATGTTTGCTCTAAATTTAATTTTGGAGGATAGTACACATTTTCAGTTTCAAGCCAAGTAGGAAGTTTCTTTTCAGCCTTTCTTCGGCTTTCAATTTGAATGAGAAGATCTTTTATTTCAACATTTTCAAAAGGGCTGCCTTTTAAAGCAAGTTCAGTTATATTTCCTTCAAAATCTCTTATAAATTTTTGAACTTCAATATGTAATAAATCGTACTTCAAGCTTGGATTATAAATTTCTGGTAAGACGTTTTACTATTTTATATTCAGCAAAAAATTCTTTTGAAAATACTTTAAGTGCTGTATAAGTTGGTACTGCCAAAATCATTCCGGGAATTCCAAAAACAAACCCTCCTATTAAGATTATCAAGAATATTTCCAATGGATGAGATTTTACACTTTTACTGAATATAATGGGTTGCGACAATAAATTATCTACAAGTTGTGCAAAAGCGTAACCAGCGGTTGAGTATGCCAAAAGTGGCAATAATTCTGAAGAAAAATCTGCACCCAAATTATTCGACACAATGACCAATAGCATTAGTACCCAGCCAATTACAGGTCCTAAATACGGAACAATGTTTAAGAATGCACAAATAAGCGCAACAGCCATTGCATTTTTTACACCTATAAAAAGTAGTAAAACCGAATAAATAAAGGCAAGAATAGCAATTTGTACCGTCAACCCGATAAAATAGCGAGATAAAAGTTCTTTAATTTTAGTGAAAACATTAATGAATCTATCCTCATCACCAGGTTTTGAAAAGGCCGTTATTGCTGAAGCTAACATCGTTTCGTCCCGTAAAAGGAAAAATGATATAAAAAGAACCGAAAATAAACCAACTATAAAGGCGCCAACATTGCCAAAAAAAGATTCAATGAAAGAGGGAATTATATCAAAATCAAATTCTCTAACGTAGCTTGTTTGTTTTGCGGCTTCAACTAGATTAAGTTTGTTAACACCTAAGTAATCGCTTGCTTGCATGTTTAATTCATTCAAATCGCGTTTAACTTGGTCAAAATCTATTTCAGAAATATTTTTACCTTGTTCAACAATTATAGGAACAAACACCCAAATTATTGCAGATAATGCTCCTAGTATAAATAATAGTGTAGTTATTGATGCTAGATTATTTGAAAACTTGAGCCGTCTTTTTAAGAAAATAACTATTGGTCTGCCAATTAGAGAAAGAACAAATGCAATACCCAAAAATAAAATTAGGGCGCTTATTTCATACAAAAACCAAAACAATAGAATTACACCAATTACCACTGATAATGCGCGTAAAATGCCGATAGTAATTGCCCTAGCTTGCTGTTTCATTTTGTAAATATAGTATAATATATTACTTTAAATCAGGAAAAATTGGTTATCGAATATAATGCAATTCCCGTGGCTTGAGCTACGTTAATACTGCTATTAAGCCCAAACATTTCTATGTATAAACTTACATCTACAAGCTCTAAAACCGCTTTGGAAATTCCATTCTGTTCATTCCCTACTACCAATATGAATTTATGGTTTTCGGGATCTTTAAATTTTTCGAGAGAAGTGCTAGTATCGGTAATTTCTAGTGCGATAATTTTAAAATCTTTCTCTTTAAAACTAAGAATAGCAGAATTAGTATTATCTACTTCAAGATAATCGACAGTCTTTTCAGTATTTCTGGCAGTACGTGTAAGTCGGGATGAATTTAAATTTATATTACAGTTGGAAAATATAATTTGCTTTACACCAAAGGCATCGGCAAGTCTAAAAATTGAACCTATATTGGAAGGACTGCTCACACCATCACAAAGTATAATTATTTCCTTTAATTGTTTGGAAGTTGAAATCTGTTGATGTGATAATTGATTTTGCTTCAATTTTCAAAAACATATTTAATAATGTTGGCACCCATCTGTAATGCTTTCAATCGTATATCGGCAGGGTCGTTGTGGACTTCAGGGTTTTCCCAGCCGTCACCCAAATCTGATTCAAATGTGTAAAGTAACACTAATCTACCTTCTTCAATTATTCCAAAAGCTTGTGGTCTTCCGCCTTCGTGCTCGTGTATTTTCGGTAAACCTTTTGGAAATTTGTAAACGTAATTAAAAATTGGATAATCTGCTGGGAGCTCTTTTAACTCTTTGTTCGGAAATATTTTTGTTATTTCCTTTCGTAAATATTCGTCCATTCCATAATTATCGTCAATATGTAAAAAGCCGCCGCTAAGTAAATATTTACGAAGGTTTTCCGCATCTTCAGAAGAAAAATAAACGTTTCCGTGTCCCGTCATATGCACAAATGGATAATCAAAAAGATCTACGCTATTTGGGGTGACGCTAGGTGGTTTTAATTTTAATTTAGTATTAACCTGCTCATTACAAAACTTCGCCAAATTTGGTAATGATGTAGGATTTGCATACCAATCTCCACCACCACCATATTGAAGCAACGCTATTTCTTGGGAATGCGCAATAGCAGTTATAAATAAGGAAATAATTAAAAATTTCAATTTCATAGCTTTCAAAAATAACGAAATAAGTTCTTAGAATTACTCATTTACAAATGCAACACTGTGGCAAGCAACAATTGCAGCCGTTTCAGTCCGCAAACGGCTTTCTCCTAAACTAACTGGAATAAAATTATTTTTAAGGGTTAGTTCAATTTCTTCTGAAGAAAAATCTCCTTCTGGACCAATCAAAATCAGGATATTTGAATTAGTTTCAATTTCAGATTTCAGTGATTTTTTTGAACTCTCTTCACAATGTGCAATAAATTTTTGACCGTTTGATTCTTTTTCAGATTCATTTTTCACAAATTCTGAAAAAGAAATAGCATCATTTAATTTAGGTAAATATGCTTTTAAAGACTGCTTCATTGCACCAATTACTATCTTTTCGTATCTATCAAGCTTGATAACTTTTCTCTCAGAATGATTGCAGATAATTGGAGTGATTTCTGAAATTCCTATTTCTGTAGCTTTTTCTAAAAACCATTCAAACCTATCGTTTAATTTAGTCGGCGCAACAGCCAAATGAAGCGAATAGGGCAATGGTTGCTGTTTTTCGGATTTTATGATTTTAGTAATACATTTTTTTTGATCGGCCGCAGTTATTTGAGCTTCATAAAAAAAACCGTTTCCATCTGTTATTTGCAGAAAATCTCCGACATTCTTTCTCAAAACCTTTGAAATATGCCTGCTTTCTTCTTTATCAAAAGCTATTTCAGTTTGATTTTCAGCAATATTTGGATGGAAAAATAGATTCAATATTTACTACTTTTTAAATTAGAATGCGATCCTAGCCTTTGCAACTACATCGTTTTCAGCAAAAATTTCTCTTTTAAATTTTAATTCGCCTACCATTGCGATCATTGCTGCATTATCCGTGCAAAATTCAAATTTTGGAATATGTGTTTTCCAACCGTATTTTTTTTCTGCTTCAACCATAGCTTTCCGAATGCCACTATTTGCAGAAACACCGCCGCCAATTGCCACTTCTTTTATCCCTGTTTCTTTAACGGCGTTTTTCAATTTATCCATAATATAATCTACAATCGTAAATTGGATACTCGCGCAAATATCGTTCAAGTTTTCTTCAATAAAATTTTCATTTTCAGCTACTTGTTTTTCAACAAAATATAAAACGGCAGTTTTTAAACCGCTAAAACTGAAATCCATTGGATTAACTTTTGGCTTTGTAAATTTATAGGATTTTGGATTTCCCATTTGTGCGAATTTATCTACTAAAGGTCCGCCGGGATATGGCAGGCCTAAAATTTTTGCACTTTTATCAAAAGCTTCACCAACGGCATCATCAATTGTTTGACCAATTATTTCCATTTCAAAATAATCTGTCACTTTTACTATCTGTGTATGGCCACCGCTAATTGTTAATGCCAAAAATGGAAAATTAGGAGCGGTTTGTTCTTCAGTTTTAATAAAATGTGCCAAAATATGGGCTTGCATATGGTTAACTTCTACGAGCGGAATACCCAAACCCATAGCCAAAGACTTTGAAAATGAGGTGCCTACCAATAAACTTCCCATTAGGCCAGGACCGCGTGTAAATGCAATGGCAGATAACTCATTTTTATCGATATTTGCCTTGCGAAGTGCTTGATGAACTACAGGAACAATATTTTGTTGATGTGCCCGCGAAGCAAGTTCTGGCACAACGCCACCGTATTCCTTGTGTATGGTTTGTGTTGCCACAACATTGCTTAGTATCCGGCCGTTGTTAATAACAGCTGCCGCAGTGTCGTCGCAAGAAGATTCAATGCCTAAAATGTAACAATTTTTTTGTGCCAAAGCGAAAAATGTATATTTCTTGTTTGTAAAATTAAAACTTTAAACCGTATCAAAAAACTTAGAAAAATATTAGTTCGCACCTTTTTTGTGATTGTAGCATTAATTCTGCTTACTATAATTATTTTTTCTATTCCATCTGTCCAAACTAAAGTTGCAACGCGCGTAACCGATTATCTCAACGAAACCTATGGGACCGACATAAACATTAGTCGTTTAGGACTAAATTGGCGTGGAGAGGTAGATGCACGTGATGTCTATATTGCAGACCATCATCAAGATACATTAATTTATAGTAGAGAGCTGCAAACAAATATTCTAAATTTTGGCAGTTTAATCCAAGGAGATTTAGGCTTTGGAAATATTGCGCTGACAGATGCAAAACTCTTCATTAAAATTTATGAAGGCGAAGAAAATAACAATTTGTATATATTCTCGCAGAAATTTAATACTGGCAAACAGGCTACAAAACCATTTTCGCTTTTAAGTAATTCGGTTGAATTGGTAAATAGCCACATAAAATTTACCAATGAAAATTTGGAAGTGCCGGAAGTAGTAAATCTTACCAATGTCAATTTAGAAGCAGATGAATTGGAGGTTGCTGATGCGGATGTTTTTGCAAACATTACAAAACTATCAATGGTTACCAATTGGGGTTTAATTGTTAAAGATTTAAATGCAAGATTCAGCTATACTGCAACGGCAATGAAGTTGGAAGATTTAACGTTAAAAACGCCTTCTTCAGATTTAAAAGGAAATCTAATTTTCACATATGGAGAAAATGGAATGTCAAACTTTGAAGATGAAGTTGATATAGATTTAAAATTGAAGGACTCCAAACTTTCAACAACAGATTTAAATCATTTTTATAATGAATTTGGACCTGACCAAACGATTAATATTCAAGCGGATTTAAAGGGAACATTAAATAATTTCACTTTAAATAATGCAAATCTTACAACAGGCGATACACAAATAAAAGGTGATTTTTTGGTTGAGCAAATTTTAAAAGGTGCAGATGCATTTAAAATTACAGGGACTTCCCACTCAATAAGCTCTAATTATTACGATTTACGCAGATTTATGCCACGTGTTTTGGGAGATATTTTACCAGTTGAGCTTAAAGAACTGGGAGATGTTACCCTAACCGGAAACACAACAATTACCCAAAACGATTTAAAAACAGTAAGTTTCCTTAAAACAAAAATTGGTACGGCAGATATGGATTTGGTTATGGGCAATATTACCAATCCAGATTATACAACGTATAGGGGTGATGTTATTTTAAGCAATTTCAATTTGGGAAAGATAACGCAAGTATCATCTCTAGGCCCTGTAACGGCTAATCTTACTTTTGATGGTCGCGGATTTTCCCAAAACACGGTGGACACACAAATTGACGGAACGGTTTCAACTTTTACCTTTCAGGATTATGCTTACAAAAATATTGTTGTTTCAGGGAATGCCAAAAATCCTCTTTTTGAAGGAAATCTAGCCATTGACGATCCAAATTTAAAACTGAATTTTAAAGGTTTAATTGATGCTTCAAAAGCTGAAAATGAATATGATTTTGAAGCAAATGTTGAGTTTGCCGAACTAAATAAACTAAACCTGATAAAACGTGATAGTATTTCGGTCTTTACAGGAAATGTTGTGGTAGATATGAACGGTAGTACAATTGATGATGTCCGCGGAACTATTAATTTTCAGCAAACATTTTACCAAAATGAGCGCGATTTCTACTATTTTGATGATTTTACAATAACTTCAACATTTGAAGGACCTGTTCGAACTATTGAAATTAATTCGCCCGATATTATGACTGGATATATGAAAGGTGAATTTTTGTTAGAAGATCTGCCAAATCTTTTTCAAAACGGAATTGGTAATATTTATGCCAATTATATTCCGCAGGAAGTTACTACCAATCAATATATAGATTACAACTTTTTGGTTTATAATAAAATTGTTGATTTGTTTGTTCCACAATTAAAATTGGGTGATAATACAAGGATTAGAGGTTCCGTTTCTTCAGACGAAAGTAAGTTTAAACTCGATTTTAAATCGCCTGAAATATTATTGTTTGGTAATTATTTAGGTAAAGTTAATATTCAGGTAGATAATAATAACCCGCTATATAATACTTATATAGAAGTAGATTCAGTGTATACTGGTTATTATGAAGCAAGAAATGTGAGTATAATAAATAAAACGCTGAATGATACAATGTATGTGCGTTCAGAATTCCAAGGTGGAAAGTTAAAGCAGGATTTATTCAACCTTAATTTATATCATACTATAAATCCTGATGGAAAATCTGTTGTCGGATTCAAGAAATCTGATATTACATATAAAGAGAATGTTTGGTTTATAAATGAAGAAAATAATAATCTGAACAAAGCCACATTCGATGATAATTTTTCTGAAATAAATATAGATTCTTTAGTATTAAGCCATAATGAGGAAGAAATTAGAATGGGAGGAATTATACGGGATTCAACCTATAAAGATTTAAAACTTGGTTTTAAGGATGTAAACGTTGGAGATTTGGTTCCGCCAATAGACAGTTTACGTTTGGCAGGTACAATGAATGGTTATTTAAATTTTCTTCAAAAAAATGGTGCATTTTATCCAGACAGCAAAATAACGATAGACTCAGTTAACATTAACGACGTAGATTTTGGCGATTTAAATTTAGAAATTGAAGGAAATGAAGACCTCACTCAATACAATATAAATACTACATTAACTAACAATAAGGTACGCTCTATAAATGCGGTTGGTAGGATAAATGTGTCTAAAAATAATCCACAAATAAACCTAAATGTAGATCTCAATGAATTCAATCTGCAGGCATTTAGCCCGTTTGGGGCAGATGTTATTTCTAATATTAGAGGATTAATCTCTGGAAATGCAAAAGTTACGGGTAGTTACAAATCCCCGGATATTTTAGGTAGATTTAGTTTACAAAATAGTGGATTAAATGTACCTTATTTAAATACAGATTTCAATCTAGATAATGATACACAACTAGTATTAACAAAAAATAAAATTGAAATTACCAGAACTGGAATCACAGATACAAAGTATGAAACCAAAGGGTTTTTCAATGGTTATGCAACCTATAATAATTTTCAAGATTGGGCTTTGAATTTAAAAATTGATGCCCCTGAACGACTAATAGTACTAGACACGCCACCAGACGAAGATGTTTTATATTACGGAACAGCCTTTATAAGTGGAGATGCTGAAATAAAAGGTCCTATTGATGAATTATACATTAAAGTAAGGGCAACTACAGAGGAAGGAACAACATTTAAAATTCCGCTAAGTGATACCGAAGCAATTGGCGATGCTAGTTTTATAAAATTTTTATCACCCGAAGAAAAACAAGCGAGGATTAGTGGCGAAACAATTATCCGTGAAGATTTAAAAGGTCTTCAGCTAGATTTCGATTTGGATATTAATGACAATGCGGAAGTTGAAGTAGTTGTGGATGTTGTAAATAATTCTACATTAAAAGGTAGGGGAGCAGGTAATATACTACTTAGGATTAACACTTTGGGGACTTTCCAAATATTCGGGGATTTCCAAGTATATGAGGGAACTTTCGATTTTAGATATGGCGGCTTAATCCAAAAGAATTTCGAAGTTTTACCGGGCGGAAGTATAAACTGGGAAAATGGCGATCCAACACGTGCCCGTTTGGACTTAAGCGCAGTTTATAAAACCAACGCAAATCCTTCTGCCTTGCTCGATAACCCTACAGTTAACCGAAATATAGACGTAAATGTTGTTATAGATTTGAAGGGTGAACTTATTCAACCTGATATTACGTATGATATTCAATTTCCAAAAGTTGGAAGTACAGTAAAAAGTGAATTGGAATTTAAACTGCAAAGTGATGAGCAAAAACTTAATCAAGCGCTATTCTTGATTGCTTCAGGTCAATTTGTTGGAGATAATTATCAAGGAAGCAACGCATTTACAGGAACTTTGGTAGAACGCGTTTCAAGCCTTGTAAATGATTTATTTACAGATAAAGACAGCAAGTTTCGTGTAGGTTTGGACTATACCGCAAGTCAACGTACGCCAGACCAACAAAATGCTGATAGATTGGGTATAACACTCTCTACACAAATTAGCGAACGTATTTTAATTAATGGAAAAGTGGGTGTGCCTGTTGGTGGCGCTACTGAAACTGCAATAGCCGGAGATATTGAAGTACAGTGGCTTATCAATGAAGATGGCAGTTTGCGTATGAATTTCTTTAACCGCCAAGCCGACTTACAGTTTATCGGTGAAGACCAGATTTTTGAACAAGGAGTTGGTGTAAGCTATTCAGTAGATTTTGATACATTTAAAGAATTGATGGATAAGCTCTTCAACAAAAAGATTACTATTGAAAAAGATGAAGAGCCTTTCGTACCAGATGATAATAGTTATCCAGTTGACTTTAATAATTCAGCTACTAAAAAAGAGGATTAAATATTTACAATGAAGCTATAACCGAAATCTCAACATTCACATACTTCGGTAAATTTGCAACCTCAACAGTTTCTCTTGCAGGTGCTGTAAGTTCATCAAAATAAGCACCGTAAACTGCGTTAATTGCTGAAAAATTTTTCATATCGCTAATAAAAATGGTAGATTTTATAACGTTTTCAAAAGTCATTCCCGCCTCGGTTAAAATTGCTTTTAGGTTTTCCATTACAAGTTTTGTTTCTGCTTGAATATCTTCTGTAACCAAATTTCCAGTTTCTGGATCTATTGCTATTTGTCCTGAAGTATAAAGCATATTTCCAACTAAAATTGCTTGATTATATGGCCCAATTGGTGAAGGTGCTTTAGATGTTTTGATTATTTTTTTCATTGAAGTAATTTATTTTTTTTGAATAATAATAAAAAATTTAAAATAGAATTTACAAACGTTGGTCGGGCTCGCGTCGTTTGTCGTATTTAATATCGCTAAGTACGGAAGACTTTATACCAATAAAAAAGTACCAAGCCGTATTTATACTTCCAATTGGCGTCCAATTAAAACTCATTTGCCAACTCTCCAAATCTCGCTGAAATCTAAATTGTGTT
>JBBSOK010000022.1:0-32660 GCA_038259825.1 Flavobacteriales bacterium | reverse complement strand
TGTAACAAATTGATCTACTCCTTCGGGAAGTTCGGTAACAACGCTTCGGTAATTAGTATAGTTTACAGAAGAGTTCCATTGAAAATTTTGGCTTTTTATAATCGTTCCGCTCAATAAAAGCTCAAGACCTCTTGTGCGAACTTCACCGCCATTTTCATTCGAATTGAAGAAACCACTTGATGTTGAAATTGGCCGGGAAATAATTTGATCTTCGCTCGTATTTTGATAAACAGTAGCATCAAGTTGAAGTCTTCCCTTAAACATCCAATATTCGAATCCTGCTTCATAAGTAGTTAATCTTTCAGGTTTAAGGTTTGCGTTTTTTAGAACAGTTTCAGTAGTTACCTGAAAATTTGAGCCATAGTTTTGGTTGAATAAAAAGTTCTGTTGGTTTTGGTATGGGTCTGTATCATTACCTACACTGGCTGCACTTAAGCGCAACTTTAAATATGAAATAGCTTTGGGCAATTCAAAAGCATTTGAAAAAACGTAGCTTAAACCACCTGAATAATAACCGAATGAATTATTATCTGATGGTAGCGTGCTACTCCAATCATTTCTGTATGAAACATCAACATACAGTTCATTTTTAAAAGAAATATTTCCGAAGCCGTAAACGCTATTTATTCGTTTTGTAAAATCGTTGCTAACACCAACAAGTGGTGTTCTGGAATTTGCAATTGTATAAATGGCTGGCAGTGCTAATTGGGTAGCTTCTGAATAATTATAACTAATTACTTGATCGAATCTGTTGGCGCCCGCCGAAATATTAAATTTTATTTCGTCGCTTATTTTATTGTTGTATGCCAACAAAATATCATTGTTTAATTCACGATATTTTATATTGTCTTCTCTATAAGATCCAAAGGGATTTCTGTTACTACTGAAAGCTCTTCGGAAATCGCGTGCATCAGAATAATAATCCAAACCACCTCGAACAGTTAAATTAAGATGTTCATTAATTTCATAATTGGCAGATACATTTCCGAGAACTCGGTTTTTACTTGAGCCATTTGTGTTTTCAAAAAGCGTTAAATATGGGTTTGTAAGCCATAAATAGTTTAAATCGAAATGTTGAACTCCAACTTGCCCAGCTTGCCAATAATCCCGTAATGAATTAACATTTGTCTGTCTTCCTGTCCAATTAAATCCATACAACACGTTTTCGTAACCATATCCTAAATTTGGGCGGTTGTCACTTCGTGTATTAATGTAGTTTACAAATGTGTGCACAGATAATTTATCGTTTAAATTATGGTCTAAACTTATTGCAATTCCATCTCTGTCCAAATCTGTATTTGGAAGTATTCCTTCATTTCTCAAGCTACTGTAAGAAAGCCTCATCTTTGTTTTGTCGGTAGCTGACGTAATTGCTAAATTATTTTGAAATGTAACTCCCGTTTTAAAAAAATCGCGAACATTATTTTTATTTGAAACCCAAGGCGTTGCTTGAATAGGCGTGAAAGAGCCATCTGCATTTGTTCTGGAAATAACATCACCAGCTCTAACCGGATTTCCGTTAATATCTACGGATGGACTATCAAATTGGTTTATTAAAAATCCGGCATCTAATAAAGGTCCATAGCTACTAATGCCACCATCGTTTACGCCAGCTCCAATACCATTTTGAAACGAGTATTCGCCGTTAGAGCCACCACCATATTTATTTTGATATTCTGGCAGGGTTAATAATGATTCAAAAGTCACCAAACTGCTTGTTGAAACGCCAAGGCCTTTTTTGTTTTCACCTCTTTTGGTTGTAATTACGACAACGCCATTTGCCGCTCTCGCTCCATAGAGAGCTGCAGAAGCACCACCTTTAAGAATAGTGATAGAAGCAACGTCGTCTGGGCTTAATTCGGCCCCACCGTTACCATAATCTACTTCTTGTAAATAACCGTTGTTAACAAGATCACTTGTAATTTGTTCGTTGCTTATTGGCACACCATCTACAACAAAAAGGGGTTGGTTGCTTCCGCTAAGAGAGTTTTCACCTCGTATTACAATTCGGGAAGAAGAACCAACGCCAGATGAGCCATTTGTAATTTGCACTCCGGCTACCTGCCCTGCAAGGCTATTTACAATATTATTTAGTGGTACTGTAGTTAACGCCTCTTCATTTACAATTGAAACGGAAGAAACGAGCGATTGTCTGTCCTTTTCAATACCAAGTGCCGTAACTACAACAGCATCTAATTCTTCAGCAGAAAAATTCATGGTTACCGTTGAAGGCAATTTTCCGTTAACAACATTTAATTGAAACGTCTGAAAGCCAATCGAAGAAAAAATTATCGTAAAATTTGATTTTTCTGTTTTTAAACTAAAAACACCGTTATCATCGGTTGTAGTATAATTTTGCGTTCCCCGTTCATTTACCGTTACGAGGGAAAGCGGTTGGTTATCGGCATCTAATACAGTTGCCGTGTAGGTATTTGTTTGGCAAAATGCAGAAACAAAAAATAGCTGCATAAATGCGAATAAAAATATTCTCATATATTTTTTAGATTATAAAATTGAATTAAATAAAAGCACAGAAATCATCAAAACCGCTGAAAAGCGTGAAATGATTACAAAGTATCTGAATTGAAAATGGACTTAAGCCGCCAATGCATAAAACGGTGGTGCTCTTAAAGGCAAGAATATATGCGCTTTAGTTTTATAATTCTTTAGAAGATAAAATTGAAATTGAGAATTATTTTGAAAAAGATTATTTAATATATAATATGATAAAAAAGAGTGCGGATTTTCAGTAGCGTACTCCAGCATATCCTTTGCACTGTCTATATCTACTAATAAATCTAAAGTAAAATAATTGGAATGTTGCTTTTCAAAATCAGCAATAATCGAAGTTAAAAGCTCGTTTTTCTGCCATGGTAATTGAGAAAATCTTTCAGAATCAAAAAAAGACTGACTCATTCCCAAAAGATAAACCCCGCCATCTTTTGCAGGGCCAATTACCGCATCGTGCTTTTCAATTTGTAATAAGGCAGTTTTTAAATGTTGGACGGTAAGACCCGGACTGTCGTTACCAATTGAAATTACATTTTTAAAACCAAGTTTAAAAATATCTGAAAAAGCGTTTGTGTAACGTGAGGAAAAATCGGTTCCTTGTTGTTTTTTTTCGTCAAAATGAAAAACTTCTACTCCGCATTTCGAAGCTAATTCAACCGTGTCTCCAATAAGAATTTTGAAAAAGTCGCTCGCTAATTCCTTTTTTTTATTTCCAAATAGTGGTTTTCTTTCTGCCTCTTTTTCAGCAGAATAAGAGAAAATTAATAAGGCTGTAGTATTCTTATTTAATATTTCGGACAAACCAAAGGAATTGATAAAATGGATGGGCAAGATATGAAATATTTAAAGACCAAATCAAATTATGAAATAAGTTAATATTAAATTGAACTTCTTAAATTGTCGTAATTTATTTATTTACGTAACAATTGAAATGACAATTTATTAAAAATCTTTCAAGGCGAAATTTAGAAATGACCGTATTTATAAAACTCTTAGCTATTTCTTATTTGCTTTAAAATGCAAAACGGCTAGAGTTATGCCCTACGATAATTACTTTTTCGTGGGTTTTAAAATAAAAGCTGAAGTAAACGTGTTTTGTATATCCATCAAAGCTCTGTCGGCCTCTAATTTAGTGGAAAAATTGCCTGCCCAAACTTTATAATTTGGTGTTTCATATTTTATCGAAGCCGGCCAAGATGTATATATGTTTCGATATCTCTTTAAAACATCGCTTGCTTTGTTCATTTCGCCATAGTAAAGCTGAATAGTGTATCCGTCCGTGAGCTCCCCTTCTTGTTCGAGCGTTTTTTTTAATTTTAACAGTTGATCTATTTTAGGGTCTGCATTAACGGTAACTGTTGCTTGTTGTGCAGTAACATTTAATGAAAAGAAAAAAAGAAAAAACGTAAGCAGTAAAAGAGGGAATTTATTTAATTTCATATGATTGCTATTTTCAATTACAAATGTAAATGTTATTGTTTTTGGTACAACTTGAAATACTATTTAGAATAAATATAAATTAAGTATTAACACTTTGTTTACATTCCAAAAATCGAGTTTATAATGTACTTTTGTGCCGTTATTTTTAGGCATAGAAACGTAGGTTTTATAGTTACACAATAACTAAGAATATGCCCAAATAGTATAAATATTAACTAATTGATTGTTTATTAAAGTCTTATAAGAAATTTTAATAGCTACTGTTAGTTTTAAGTAAGCAAAAAATATAATGCAGTTATAAAGATGAAAAAGGTGAATTCCCGAAATCTACTCAAATACACATCACAATTGTTGTTAGCTGTTTTGCTAACATTTTCTAATCTTTCTTTTAGTCAAGATGCAGCCGAGCCTGTTGTTGATGAGGTAGCAGCTACGCAAGAGCCTGTTGCTTCAGGTGCAGATCCTGCTGCTGGAGAAGCTTTGTTTAAAGCAAATTGCGCAGCTTGTCATAAATTGGATTCTAAAGCTACAGGGCCAGCTTTGCGAGGAATTTCACAAAAACACGACATGCCGTGGTTGTATAAGTGGATTAGAAACAATGCAGAATTAAGAGCTTCTGGCGATGCTAAAGCGTTAGAAATTTTTGCTGAGTACAACGGCTCTATAATGAATGCGTTCCCTGCATTAAGTAATGCGGATATCGATAATATTATTGCTTATACAGATCAGCCTAAAGATGCGCCTGTTGTTGCGGATGCTATAGCAACTACAACAGATTCCACTGGCGGTGTTTCAAACACAATTGTTCTTGCCGCCTTAGCATTGGTTTTCCTTTTATTGGTTACAATGCTTTTCTTGGTAACCAATACTTTAAAGCGTATTGCTGAAGCTAATGGTGTTGTTTATGCAGAAAAAGAGAAAAGGACTCCAATTTGGAAGGCTTTCGTTCAGAACCAATTTTTGGTTTTGGTTATGGTAGTGTTCTTATTGTTGTCTGGTGCTTACTTTGTATATGGTTTCTTTATGCAGGTTGGTGTAGACCAAGGTTATATGCCTGTACAGCCAATTCATTATTCTCACAAAATTCACGCTGGTGCAAATCAAATAGATTGTAAGTATTGTCACAGTTCTGCTCGTGTAAGTAAACATTCGGGCATACCTTCGTTAAATGTATGTATGAATTGTCATAAAAATATTGCTGAATATAATGGTGAAGTTGAGCCAGAATTAGGATACACGAAAGAATTCTATGATGGTGAAATTCAAAAATTATACAAAGCTGTAGGTTGGGATGCTGCGGAACAAAAATATACCGGAAAAGCTGAACCTGTAAAATGGGTTCGAATACACAATTTGCCGGATTTTGCATATTTTAATCACTCTCAGCACGTAGTTGTAGCTGGTATTGAGTGTCAGAAATGTCACGGTCCTGTTGAGGAAATGGAAATTATGTACCAATATTCACCACTAACAATGGGTTGGTGTATAAATTGTCACCGCGAAACAAATGTGAACCTTGCCGGTAATGAGTATTATGAAAAAATACACGAGCAATTATCACAAAAGTACGGAGTGGATAAATTAACGATAGCGCAATTAGGTGGTATTGAATGCGGTAAGTGTCACTATTAGAAATTTGAAATACACGCGTAGTTATAAAAAAATTAATTTAGAGTAAAGTTTTAGATTACGATTAATTCATATTAAAAATATTTTAGTACAAAATAATCGGTAATCCAGAATAGTAAATAAAATATATGGCATCAAATAAGATATATTGGAAAAATGTCGAACAACTTAACGAAGGCAGTGCTTTGGTTAAGTCTTTGCAAGACAACGAATTTGTTACCGAAATACCAACAGATGATTTTTTAGGTAATAAGGAAAGCCTATCTTCTTCTAGTACAACACGTCGTGATTTCCTTAAATTTATGGGTTTTACGACTGCTGCCGCAACAATGGCAGCTTGTGAAGGCCCTGTAATTAAATCTATACCTTACGTTGTTCAACCAGACGAAATAGTGCCTGGTGTTGCTAATTATTATGCTTCAACAATTGCAGACGGTTATGATTTTGCCAATATATTGGTAAAAACACGTGAAGGTCGCCCAATTAAAATTGAAAGAAATGATTTAACTGGAGCTACTGGTGCTATGAATGCTAGGGTTTATGCATCTGTTTTATCGTTATATGATAAAAATAGACTACAATCGCCAATGGTTGACGGTAAGTCTGTTTCTTGGGACGATTTTGACGTTCGTATGGCTCAAAAAATGAACGAAATGGCTGGGCAAGACATTGTCTTGCTTACCCAAACATTTGCAAGCCCTTCAACTTCAAAACTAATTGCAGAATACACTGCAAAATATCCAAATGTTCGTCACGTAATATATGATACCATTTCTTCTTCTGAAGCATTGGATGCATTTCAATTAAAATTTGGAACACGTGGATTAGCAGATTATGATTTTAGTAAAGCAGAGCTTATAGTTTCTATTGGAGCCGATATTCTTGGTGATTGGCAAGGTGGTGGTTATGATGCTGGTTATGCTAAAGGCCGCGTTCCGAAAAACGGTAAGATGTCGCGTCATATTCAATTTGAAGCAAACCTTACAAATTCTGGTGCGAAAGCAGATAAGAGAATTCCTGCAACACCAAGCCAGCAATTAGAAGTTTTGAAGGCATTAAGTGGAGGTAGTGCATCTGGATTGCCTGCAAATATTCAAAAAGCCGTGGAAGCTGCAAAAGCTCAATTGGCAAAAGCGGGGTCAAGAGGTGTTATTGTTACTGGTCTTCCAGACGTGACTGCACAAAGTTTGGTATTAAATTATAATGCTAACAGTGTTGTTATGGATAGTTCAAGTCCAAAATTGACTAGAAAAGGAAATAATGCAGAAGTTGTAGCTGTTGTTAATGGTGTTATTTCAAAAAGTATTAAGGGCATAATAACTGTAGGCGTAGATCCTGTTTATTCAATACCAAATCAAGATTTCAAAAAAGCTTTCAAAGAACTTGAGCTTTCAGTAGCATTTTCAATAAATAAAAATGCAACTGCTGCTAGTTCGAAAATGGTTGCTGCGATACCTCATTATCTTGAATGTTGGGGCGATGTGCAAATGAAGAAAGGAAATTTCAGCATAATGCAGCCAACAATAAGACCTTTGTTTGCAACAAGACAATTTGAAGAATGTCTTTTGAAATGGACTGGTAATACACAAAATTATTACGACTATATAAAAAATAACTGGAGTACTTCTATTTTAGGTAGTGGTTCATGGAATACAGCAGTGCATGATGGTTTTTTTGCTAGCGATGTTGCTGTTATAATGGAAGAAGGTGCTGCTATTACTGAAGGTGATGGCACTATGGAAAATACAACTTCTGAAGGTGCGTTGGCTTCATTTTCACAAAACAGTGGTTTTGAACTGACATTATATTCAAGTACAGGTTTGGGCGATGGCCAACAGGCTAATAACCCTTGGTTACAAGAATTTCCAGATCCGATTACCCGCGCAAGTTGGGATAATTACATTACAATGTCCGCTGCAGATGCAGATGCAATGGATGTTACGAATACAAACGTTAGCAATGGCGCCCTGAATGGAAGCTATGTAAACGTAAAACTTGGAAATGTAGTAGTAGAAAAAGTACCAGTAATTATACAGCCAGGTCAAGCTAAGGGTTCTATCGGCCTTGCACTTGGTTATGGTAAAATAGATGGTTTGCAGGAGGAAATGAGAACAGGCGTAAATGCTTTCCCATTATATCAAAACTTTACAGGTGTTCAAAAAGTAACCCTTGAAAAAGCAGTTGGTGAACACGAATTTGCCTGTGTACAGTTACAAAGTACAATGGCAGGTCGTGCTGTAGATATCATCAAAGAAACTACCTTAGAAATTTTTAATTCAAAAGATAGTGAGCTTTGGAATGTAACTCCGATAACGGATTATGATCATAATCCAATTTCTGTTCGCGATGAGAAAGCCGATTTATGGCAATCATTTGATAGAACAGTTGGTCCGCATTTCAATTTATCCATAGACCTTAATGCGTGTACGGGTTGTGGAGCGTGTGTTATTGCTTGTCATTCAGAAAATAATGTTCCAGTAGTCGGTAAAGAGGAAGTTAGAAAATTTAGAGATATGCACTGGTTGCGTATTGATAGATATTATTCTTCAGCAGATTCATTTGAGCAAGAAACGGAAGATCTTGAAAACCTTCCATTGCTTGAAAGTTATAAGAAAGTTGAAATACCAAGTCAAGAAAATCCTGAAGTTGCTTTTCAACCAGTAATGTGTCAACATTGTAATCACGCACCTTGCGAGTCTGTTTGTCCTGTTGCTGCAACATCTCACGGGCGTCAAGGACAAAATCAAATGGCTTATAATCGTTGTGTTGGTACACGTTATTGCGCAAATAACTGCCCTTACAAAGTAAGAAGATTCAATTGGTTCCTATACGCCGAAAACAACGAATTTGACTATCATATGAACAATGATTTGGGTCGTATGGTATTAAATCCAGATGTTAACGTTCGTTCGCGTGGTGTAATGGAAAAATGTTCAATGTGTATTCAAATTACTCAAAAGACAATTTTAGATGCTAAACGAGATGGTCGAGCGATTAAAGATGGTGAATTTCACACAGCTTGTTCAAGAGCTTGCGATAAAGGTGCCTTGGTATTTGGAGATATAAATGATGAAGAATCTGAAATTACAAAAATGAAAAATGATCCTCGTCATTATTACTTATTGGAAAATGTTGGTACCAAACCAAATGTGATGTATCAAACTATTGTTAAGAATACATCAGAAGCTTAAAAATTTGTATAAAGAATCATATATTAATAAATAAATATGTCGTCACATTACGAAGCACCCATAAGAGAGCCTTTAGTTCTTGGAGAGAAATCCTATCACGATATAAGTGTAGATGTAGGAGCGCCCATTTTCGGAAAGGCCAACAAATCTTGGTGGATTGTCTTTACCATTGCCTTAATAGCTTTTCTATGGGGTATTGGTTGTATTGTTTACACCGTTTCTACCGGTATTGGAGTTTGGGGTCTTAACAAAACTATTGGTTGGGCTTGGGATATTACAAACTTTGTTTGGTGGGTAGGTATTGGTCACGCAGGGACGCTTATTTCTGCAGTATTATTACTTTTTCGCCAAAAATGGCGTATGGCTGTAAACCGTTCTGCAGAAGCAATGACGATTTTTGCTGTTGTTCAAGCTGGATTGTTTCCAATTATACATATGGGTCGTCCGTGGTTGGCATATTGGGTATTACCAATTCCTAACCAATTCGGTTCATTATGGGTTAACTTTAACTCACCGTTACTTTGGGATGTTTTTGCAATATCAACTTACCTTTCGGTTTCATTAGTTTTTTGGTATACAGGTTTGTTGCCTGATTTTGCAATGCTTAGAGATAGATCTATTGCACCATTTCAAAAGAAAATATACGGCATTCTTTCATTTGGATGGAGTGGTCGTGCAAAAGACTGGCAGCGTTTTGAAGAGGTATCTTTGGTACTTGCGGGATTAGCAACTCCTTTAGTGCTTTCGGTACACACAATTGTATCTTTTGACTTTGCTACATCTGTAGTACCGGGATGGCACTCTACAATTTTCCCTCCATACTTTGTTGCTGGAGCTATTTTCTCAGGATTTGCGATGGTTCAAACACTTCTTATTATTATGAGAAAGGTTTCTAATCTTGAAGATTATATTACAATTCAGCATATAGAGTTAATGAACAAAGTAATTCTGCTAACTGGTGGGATAGTAACAGTAGCCTACTTAACCGAGTATTTCATTGGTTGGTACTCTGGCGTACCTTATGAAAATTATACATATTTATCCTTTGGTGCAGCAACAGGACCATATTGGTGGGCATTTTGGGCATTGATTATTTGTAACCTTATTGTGCCACTAACTTTATGGGTTAAGAGTTTGCGTAGAAATATTATGTGGACATTTATCGTAGCGCTTATCATAAATATAGGTATGTGGTTTGAGCGTTTCGACATTATCGTACTTTGTTTAAGTAAAGATAGATTAACATCTTCTTGGACAATGTTTCAGCCAACTTTCGTAGATATTGGGACATTCATAGGAACAATTGGTTTCTTCTTTGTACTTTTCTTATTATATGCTAGGACATTTCCAGTAATTGCGCAGGCAGAGGTAAAAACAATTATGAAATCTTCTGGTGCATTTTACAAAAGAATGAGAGCTGAGCATCCTCATAGTCATGTAGGTGAAGTAAAGCAAGATCCTTTTAGTGGTGGTGCTGCTGCAAACATTGATGACAATGAATCAGCTTCATTTCAATCAGCATTACTTGATTCAGATATTAAACGTGAACAAGCAGAAAGTATGCTTGGACGTTTGGGTTATTTCAACAATAAAGTAGAAAACGCAGATGATTTGAAGAAAATCAATGGAATCGGTCCAGTGATGGAAGAAAAACTTCATGAGCTAGGTATTTTTACATATGTTCAAGTAAGTAAAATGACTGAGCAAGATTATGATTTACTAGACTCGATTATTGTTGAGTTTCCTGGAAGAGCTCAGCGAGAAGATTGGGCTGGACAGGCTTTATTATTAATTACAAAAAAATAACTATGGCATCTCAAGCAATACATGCACTTTATGCAGATGACGATATCTTAATGCAAGCGGTTAAACAAGTGCGCAATGAGCGTTATCGTATAGAGGAGGTTTATACACCTTTTCCAGTTCACGGCTTGGACAAGGCAATGGGTCTAGCTCCAACAAGATTAGCTATTTGTGCTTTTTTGTATGGTCTAGTTGGTTTATCTGTAGCTACATTAATGATGAATTTCATTATGATTGCAGATTGGCCTCAAGATATTGGTGGTAAGCCTAGTTTTAGTTATTACCAAAATATGCCTGCTTTTGTTCCAATTATGTTTGAACTTACAGTATTTTTTGGTGCTCACCTAATGGTGATAACTTTTTATATGAGAAGTAAAATATGGCCTTTTAAAAAGGCTGAAAATCCTGATGTACGCACAACAGACGATCATTTCTTAATGGTTATAGATGCTGGTAATCATGATTTAGAAAAAATGACAAAGTTTTTAGATAATACTGGGGCTTTGGAAATTAGTGTAATAGAAAAGCATGAAGAACATTAATATGAAGACTATTCTAAATATAAGCGTTTTGTTATCTGCTGCAATTGCAATTATATCTTGCGGAGACAAAGGTCAGCCAAATTATCAATATATGCCAAATATGTATGAGCCGGTTGGTTATGAGGCCTATGGGGAGTATGACGTATTTGAAAACGGACAAGAAGCAATGTTGCCCGCCGAAGGTTCTATTCCACGTGGTTGGGAACCTTATGACTATGAAAATACACCAGAAGGTAAAGAAGATGCTACGTTAAATTTAAAAAATCCTTTAGATGTTAGTGAAGAAAATTTAGCAACAGGCAGCCAACTATACACAATCTATTGTGCTGTGTGCCATGGTGACAAAGGAGACGGAAATGGTATTCTTGTACAAAGAGAGAAAATTTTAGGAATTCCAAGTTATGCTGATGCTGGAAGAAATATTACAGCTGGAGATACCTATCACGTAATGATGTATGGACTGAATAGTATGGGATCTTATGCATCACAAACTAATCAAAAAGAGCGTTGGCAGATTGCAATGCATGTGATGGACCTGAAAGCTGCATTAAACGGCACAGCTGGCCTACTGGAAACGCCTAATGATTCTATAAATGCTATAACCCAAGATCCTGCTGTTAACACACCAACAGTTCAAGAAGTTGTTGCTGATCAGAATGGTGGAACAGCTACAGTAAACAAAAAATCAAATTAAGAATAAAGAGAATAGCCAAAGATATGTACAAGCTACCTAGTAAATTAAAACTGTTTTCTATCATTATTATGGTAGTCGGCATTGTTGGTATAACCTACGGTTTTCTGACTGCCCCTAAAACTGTTGAAGATGTAAAGGAAATTATGGCATCTCACCAAGCTGATGGTGAAGGTCACGCCGAAACAGAAGGTCACAACTCACACGATGAAGCTAGTGAAACAAATTTCATTGATCAAGCGCGTGGGCAAGAAGGTTACACAGCAGAAGCAATGACGCACGAGAAAGATGTTGCAATGCATGGTAATTCTCACGAAGAAGAACATCTTGAGCACACCTTACATCAAATGCAAACAAAGCCTTGGGCAGCTGCTTTAGTTCCAGCATTTTTCTTTTTTATGTTAGCATTGGGAGCTTTAGTTTTTTATGCTATACAGTATGCCGCATCTGCTGGGTGGTCACCTGTTTTATTTAGAGTATTAGAAGGTATTACATCATACGTCTTACCAGGTTCTATTATAGTTTTTTTAATAGTAATTTTTGCAGGAACACATTTTTATCCTTGGCAAGATCACGAATTGGTGGCTGAAGATAAAATTTTACAAGGTAAATCTGGTTACCTGAACTTCACATTCTTCTTGATTAGATCTATTATATATGTTGTTGGCTGGAATTTATACAGAGCCTATTCTAGAAAAAATTCTTTAAGAGAGGTTGAAGCAACCGATACAAATTACTATTACAAGCGTAATTTTAAAGCAGCTGTTTTATTTTTAGTTTTCTTTATTTCAACTGAAACTATGATGGCTTGGGATTGGTTTATGTCTATGACTCCTCACTGGTTTAGTACTTTATTTGCTTGGTACGTGTTTGCTACAATGTTTGTTTCAGCAATTACAACAATCGCGTTAGTGACGATTTATCTAAAAAGATTAGGATTTTTACCATTCGTAAATGATAGTCATTTGCATGATCTTGGTAAATTTATGTTCGCATTCAGTATCTTTTGGACCTACTTATGGTTTGGACAATTTATGCTAATATGGTATGCCAACATTCCAGAAGAAGTAACCTATTTTATTATTCGAATTCAAGAGTATAATCTCTTGTTTTTTGGGATGCTAGTGCTTAATTTTGTATTCCCAATTTTAATCTTAATGAACAGCGATTTTAAACGTACACCCTGGTTTGTAATTTTAGCTGGTGTAGCTATTTTAGTTGGACATTATACCGATGTTTTTTTACTCGTAATGCCATCAACAGTTGGTGCCCATTGGTCCATAGGAATTTCCGAAATAGCAGGCTTCCTGTTTTTCTTAGGCCTATTCATTTTTGTAGTAGGTACGGGATTAGGTAAGGTTAATTTAAAGCCTGAAGGAAATCCATTCATTAAAGAAAGTGAAAATTATCATTATTAATTAATAGTAGAGAGATAACGATGACCGCATTTTTAGTAGTATTAGTAATCATTCTTTTTGGAGTTACTGTTTTTCAAATGTCACGTATCTTCAATATGTCAAAGGTTAAGACAATTGAAGGCGCTGAGATTGCGAATGCAAAGGACAACAACATTAACGGTTGGTTAATGATGATGTTTGTTGCATTCATATATATAATTTTAGCAGTTTGTTTTATTAAGTGGTGGGATGTTTTGTTGCCAAAGTCTGCTTCTGAACATGGTGTAAAGACAGATCAATTAATGTTAGTTTCAATGATTCTAATATTCTTCGTTGGAATAATTACACAATGGCTTCTGCATTATTTTGCATTTGCTTACAGAGGAGATCGACCAAGAAAGGCATTATTCTTTGCAGATAATGATAAACTAGAATTTATTTGGACAATTATTCCGGTAATCGTTTTGGCGGGTTTAATTATATATGGGTTGTTTACCTGGACAGATATAATGAACGTTGATACAGATGATGATCCAATGGTTGTTGAACTGTATGCATATCAATTTGCATGGAGAGCAAGACTTAGTGGTGAAGATAATACGTTAGGAAAAGCCAATGTACGTTTAATTGAAGGTATAAATCAATTAGGGGTAGATGAGTCAGATCCTAATAGTAAAGATGATATAGTAGTTCAAGAATTACATATACCAGTTGGAAGAAAAATACTATTTAAAATGAGATCTCAAGATGTATTGCATTCTGCATATATGCCTTTCTTTAGAGCGCAGATGAATTGTGTTCCTGGTATGATTACTCAATTTGCTTACACACCAACCGTAACATCTGTTGAAATGCAGAATGATCCAGAAATGGTAGAAAAGGTTAAAAGCATTAATGAAATTAGAAGAAAAAATAGTTTAGCGCTAACCGCAAATGGTGAAGAAGCTTTAGAGCCTTATACTTTTGATTATTTCTTATTATGTAATAAGATATGCGGCATTAGCCATTACAATATGCAAATGAAAATTGTAGTTGACACACCTGAAGATTATAAAGCTTGGGTAGCCGAGCAGGAAACTTTTGGAGCAGCTATGGAAAAAGAAAATAATAATATTTAAGGTACAGATATGTCAGCACATTCACAAGACCTTGCATTAGATCATCACGAGGATGATCACGGGCACCACAAACAATCTTTCTTGACTCATTATATATTTAGTCAAGACCATAAAATGATTTCTAAACAATACCTTATTACAGGTTTGTTTATGGGAATCATAGGTATTGCAATGTCAATACTTTTCAGGCTTCAACTAGCATGGCCAGACCACAAATTTACAGTTTTCGAAATATTTCTTGGCAAATGGGCTGAGGACGGTGTTATGGATCCTAGTGTTTATTTGGCGCTAGTAACAATACACGGAACTATAATGGTTTTCTTTGTTCTAACTGCAGGCTTAAGTGGTACGTTTAGTAACTTGCTTATTCCGTTGCAAATTGGAGCACGAGATATGGCCTCTGGCTTTTTAAATATGGTTTCATATTGGTTGTTCTTTATTTCTAGTGTTGTAATGGTATGTTCATTATTTGTAGAAATGGGTCCAGCATCAGCGGGATGGACAATTTATCCTCCTCTTAGTGCATTACCACAAGCAATTCCAGGTTCTGGTGCAGGAATGACACTTTGGTTGTCTTCAATGGCAATATTCATTGCCTCTTCTTTATTAGGATCATTAAACTATATTGTAACAGTAATCAATATGCGTACTAAAGGGATGTCTATGACCAGACTCCCACTTACTATTTGGGCATTTTTTGTTACAGCAATTATTGGTGTTGTGTCTTTTCCAGTTTTGTTTTCAGCAGCATTAATGTTGATAATGGACAGAAGTTTTGGTACCTCATTTTTCTTAAGTGATATTTACATTGCGGGAGAAGTGTTGCACAATCAAGGAGGTAGCCCAGTTTTGTTTGAACACTTATTCTGGTTTTTAGGTCATCCAGAAGTTTACATTGTAATCCTACCTGCAATGGGACTAGTTTCCGAAATTTTAGCAACAAGTGCTCGAAAACCTATTTTTGGGTATAGAGCGATGGTAGCTTCAATATTGGCAATCGCATTTTTATCCACAATAGTTTGGGGTCACCATATGTTCATTACAGGTATGAATCCGTTTTTAGGTTCTGTGTTTACGTTTACCACCCTTTTAATTGCTATACCTTCAGCAGTAAAGGCTTTTAACTGGATAACAACCTTGTGGCGTGGAAATCTGCAGCTAAATACTGCAATGCTCTTTTCAATAGGTTTTGTATCTACCTTTATTTCTGGTGGTCTTACAGGTATCATTCTTGGGGATAGCGCTTTGGATATTAACGTTCACGATACTTATTTCGTTGTTGCACACTTTCACTTAGTAATGGGTATTTCTGCTTTGTATGGTTTGTTTGCTGGTGTTTATCATTGGTTTCCAAAAATGTTTCAAGGTAGATTAATGAATAAAAATCTAGGTTACATCCATTTCTGGATAACAGCGATTGGTGCTTATGGTATATTTTTCCCAATGCACTTCATCGGTATGGCAGGTTTACCGCGTAGATATTATACTAACACAAACTTTCCATACTTTGATCAGTTAACCGATATTAATATTGTAATAACAATCTTTGCTATTATTACAGCCGCTGCTCAATTAGTGTTCTTATATAACTTTATACATTCAATGTTTTATGGTGTTAGGGGTTCTAAAAATCCTTGGAATAGTAACACTTTAGAATGGACTACTGAGAACAAGCATATCCATGGAAATTGGGAAGGCGAAATACCTCACGTATATCGTTGGTCTTATGATTACAGTAAGTTAAATGAGGATGAAACAGATTATGTAATACCGGGACAAGATTTTATTCCTCAGAATATTCCTTTAATGGAAAATGAAGAGGAACTTAATCACTAACTTCTAAACTAATATTATTTATAAAACCCTTTCAATTTAATTTGAAAGGGTTTTTTTATTTATAGTAATTTATACATACACAATTTGGATTTTTTTAATTATTCTATTCAATAGTTCTGCAAAATTGACTTTTGTTAATGTTCTATTAAATTAAGCTTTGGGTAAAAACCAGTATACTTATTACACCGTTTATATATTGAATTTAAAAATCAATAAAACAAATTTTATGAAAACTTCAAACTTACTTAAAACATCAATTTTTGCACTTACATTATTTATAGGTGCTACTTCATTCGCTCAAAAAACCTCAATGGTAGGTGGAGCTGAAATGTATCCAAACAAAAACATAGTTGAAAACGCCGTAAATTCTAAAGACCATACAACATTAGTTGCAGCAGTTAAAGCAGGAGATTTAGTTGAAACTTTACAAGGCGATGGTCCATTTACAGTTTTTGCACCAACAAATGCAGCCTTCGATAATTTACCTGAAGGTACAGTTGCAACATTATTAAAACCAGAAAACAAAAAAGCTCTGCAGGGCGTTTTAACGTATCATGTTGTAGCTGGTAAAATGACTGCTAAAGACATAATGAAGGCAATAAAAAAAGGTAAAGGAAAAGCTACTTTAACAACAGTAAACGGTCAAAAATTAAGTGCAATGATGGTTGGGAAAGATGTGAAAGTGATGGATGCTAGTGGAAATACAGCTACCGTGACTATTGCAAACGTAATGCAATCTAATGGCGTAATTCACGTACTTGATACAGTATTGCTGCCAACAATGTAACAAGAACTAAATTTTCTACTTGGTTAATAGAATACAGCTGCATCGTGAAAATGATGCAGTTTTTTTATGCTTAGTTTATAATGAATTAAAAAAACCTGCTTAGAACAATGGTTCTAAACAGGTTTTTTATTTTATGAACCTTGAATTATTTTTTATTATTCAAATCCTTAATATATTTTTCAATCGCCATAGTCATACTCGGTGTTTCTGGCGTTGGTGCTTGTATGTCTACTCGCAATCCAGAATCTGTTGCCGCCTTTACGGTTGTATTTCCAAACACGGCAATACGGGTTTCTTTTTGCTCAAAATCTGGAAAATTATGAAAAAGAGATTCAATCCCACTTGGGCTGAAAAAAACCAAAATGTCATAATAAACATCTCTCAAATCCGAAAGATCGCTTATTACTGTTCTGTAAAATATGGCTTCCTTCCAATCAACCTTTAATTCATTTAAAACTTCAGGAATATCTGGTTTTAATTTATCGCTGGATGGTAATAGAAATTTCTCTCCTTTATATTTTTTAATTTGTGGAGCAAGTTCTGCAAAAGTCCGCTTTCCAACATAAATTTTACGTTTTCGATAAACTACATATTTTTGTAAATAATATGCTACAGCTTCACTTAAGCAAAAATATTTTAAAGTGTCAGGAACTTTATAACGAAGTTCTTCAGCAATTCTAAAGAAGTGGTCAACAGAATTTCTGCTAGTTAAAATTATTGCTGTGTATTTATTTAAATCAACTCGCTGGTTTCTTACTTCCTTACCAGAAACCCCTTCTACGTGTATAAAGGGGCGAAAATCTATTTTTATTTTTTGTCTTTCAATCAAGTCAAAATAGGGGGAATTTTCAACCTTAGGCTCAGGTTGGGAAACTAAAATAGTTTTCACTTTCATAGAGTGCGGTATTTGTCTTTTTCTAGCTTTTAATAACCTCTTACAACAACATAATAGAGTAATATATAAGGTGTTATTTCAAGAGCGCAAAGATACAAAATAAAATATACAAAATTGCGTCCAATTAGATTCCCGATTTTTTTAAAGCTATTAATAAGTGCAAATGTATTTCCTGCAATAAGTAGGAAAAGAAAAAGCATTAATCCAAACTTTGAAATTGGCAGCACGTAATAAAAGAGAAGGTTACCAACAAATATAATTATTGCTAAAAAATTTCGATATGTAAGTTTTTGATATAAATATTGGTTGATAAGTGCATCAATGGAAAAAACGTTGCCGATTATCTTTTCAACTGAAAATTTTATTAAAACAAATACAACATAAGCCGTGCAAATTTGAAGAAATAAAAATTTATGGCTTTCCGCATAATCGTGCTGATAATATTCAAAAAAGAGAAAAATAAATAACGATAAACAAAGAACTTGAGCAAAAAAAAGAATCACATTGAAAGGATGATTTATCTCGTCATTCTTTCCCTGCAAGGCAAAATACTTGTTGTTTACTGGGAGAACTATAAAATCTTCAAAACGTTTAGCATAAAAATATTTGGCCGCAGCAAAACAACCCAGGCTTATAACCAAAAGCACAGTTACCCAATCTAACGTTTGTGTTTGCCGAAGAACAGATTCCAACCTTAATTTTTTCGCAAAGTTACACTAATAATTTCCCCATAAAAGTAGGTACTTGTTTAATTTGGCAATGCTCGATTTATCAAAAAGCGGTACATTTGCCGAAAATCTGCGCGGATGCCAAATGCATTGGTGGTAATACCAACCTACAACGAAATTGAAAATATAGAAAGATTGTTGCGCAACATATTTTCGCTACAGCGCGATTTTCATGTATTGGTTGTAGATGATGGCTCTCCAGACAAAACTGGCGATGCCGTAAACCGCCTTTCTTTAGAATTTAAAAATCAACTTTTTTTGCTGCAAAGAAATGCAAAATTAGGTTTGGGTTCAGCATATATAGCAGGTTTTAAATGGGCGCTTGGGGAGAAATACGACTATATTTTTGAAATGGATGCCGATTTTAGCCATAACCCGAACGATTTGATAAGGCTTTATAACGCCTGCGCAAAAGGTGATTTTGATGTGGCAATTGGCTCCCGATACAAAACTGGCGTGAATGTTGTTAATTGGCCAATGAGCCGTGTACTTTTGTCTTGGACAGCTTCAAAATATGTGCAATTTGTTACAAGAATGGAAATATTCGACACAACTGCAGGCTTTATTTGTTATAAGAGTGAAGTATTAAAAAAAATTAATCTGAACAAAATACATTTCGTAGGTTATGCGTTTCAGATTGAAATGAAATTTAAAGCTTTCTTAGCTGGGTTTAAAATTACCGAAGTGCCGGTTATTTTTACCGATAGAACCAAAGGAGAAAGTAAAATGAGCAAAGGCATTATTGCCGAGGCTGTTTTTGGAATAATTAAGATGAAATTGAAAAGCGTTTTTAACAGGAAAAGATTTAATGAGAACAGTTTTAATTAAGAATGCAACCGTCGTAAACGAAGGCAAACGTTTTAAAGGCGATGTTTTATTGAAAGATGGCTTAATTGCCGAGATAGCGGAAAGTATAAGTCTAAAATCGTCGGACACCAAAGTTATTGATGCCGATGGTAGTTATTTATTGCCAGGAATGATAGACGATCAAGTGCATTTTCGTGAGCCAGGATTAACACATAAGGCAGATATAGAATCTGAATCTATGGCAGCCGTTGCCGGCGGGATTACCACGTATATTGAAATGCCAAATACGGTGCCAAATGCTACAACTATAGACTTGCTTGAAGAAAAGTTTGCCATTGCGGCAAAAACTTCGTGGGCCAATTATAGTTTTATGTTCGGCGGTACAAATGATAACTTAGAAGAAATACTAAAGGTCGACGAAACCAAAGTTGCAGGTTTAAAATTATTTTTAGGCTCTTCAACAGGAAATATGCTAGTTGATAATGAAAAGATTCTAGAAAATATATTCAGCAAAACCAAGCTTTTAATTTCTACTCATTGCGAAGATGAGGCTACGATAAAAGCCAATTTAGAAAAAGCAATTGCAGAATATGGGGAAGACATTCCAATAGCCATGCATCCAAAAATTAGAAGTGCAGAAGCTTGTTACATTTCATCTTCAAAAGCAATTGCACTAGCAAAGAAAACCGGTGCGAGATTACACATTTTTCATCTTTCAACTGAAAAGGAAACACATCTTTTTAGCAATAAAATTCCGCTAGCCGAAAAGAAAATTACGGCTGAAGTTTGTGTTCACCACCTTTGGTTTACAGATGCAGATTATGCAACAAAAGGCACAAAGATAAAATGGAATCCTGCGGTAAAATCCGCTGAAGATAAAGAAGGGTTGTGGAAAGCCTTATTGGATGATAGGATAGATGTTATAGCTACGGACCACGCTCCACATACAATTGAAGAAAAAAACAATAAATATTTAAGTGCGCCTTCTGGCGGACCATTAGTTCAACACGCGTATGTTGCTTTATTGGAAATGGTACATAGAGGGAAAATAACACTTGAAAAATTAGTTGAAAAAACGGCACACAATCCGGCCATTTTATTTCAAATAAAAGATAGAGGCTATATCCGTGAAGGTTTTAAAGCAGATGTTTTTTTGGTGGATATGAATTCCCCTTGGCACGTAAAAAAGGAAAATATATTATACAAATGCGGATGGTCTCCTTTTGAAGGTCAAGTATTTAAATCGCGAATTACGCATACATTTGTAAATGGCGAAATGGTTTACGAAAATGGTAAATTGTTAAAACGCGGTAATCCAGAAAGACTCACATTTAATAGATAATGAGATTTTTATTAACTTTTTGCTTGATTTTTTCGTTTGCTTCGTGCCAACAAGTAGATAGACCAGAAAAGCCAAAGAATCTAATTTCCGAAGAAGTGATGGTAGATGTCTTAACGGATGCTTACCTTAATAATGCTGCGCGAAGCTTTAATAATAGGCAACTTATGGCCGTTGGCGCAAAGTTAGACTCTTTTGTATATGCAAAACATAACATTGACAGTATTACCTTTGTTGAAAGCAATGCATACTATTCATCTCGGCTTAATGAGTACATAAGTATTTTTCAAAGGGTTGAAGAAAGACTTTCAGCAATGCAAGCAAAAGCTGATACTTTGAAGGCCCAAACTATAAAAGAAAATGCAGAAAAGAAAAAGAACGATCCGCTTTTAGACATTCAGAAACAAGAGGATTCAATTTAGTTTATAAAGCTTAAACTATTTTTTTAGAAAATTTGCGACAGATTCTTCAATCATTTCTTCATAATCTGTAAATTTAAAATTCAATGTATTTTTAATTTTGGAAGCATCGTAATTTGAAGTTGTGTACATGGAATGCACTGTATTCTTCAACAATTTTCTTTTCGTTCCAAAAATTTTATGTAAAAACCAATCTAGCTTTGTAAAAGTTATTAATTTCCATTTTGCAATAGGTTTTCTTGGCTTTTTAATGGTAAGATTTTCTGCAATTTTTGAAAGTAAATCTTTGTACGTAATATTTTTAGAAACTAAAATAAACCGCTGATCGGTAATAGTGCTTTGCATTAAAAGCATCAGTGCTTTTACGACATCCAAAACAGCTACAATCCCTATTGAGCCACTCGTATAAAAAGGTATTTTGTGTTGAACCATTTTAATAATAACCGCACTGCCAGCAACTTTTGGAAAAGCACCAAAAATAATTCCAGGATTTACAATAGCCACATTTAAACCTTCCTGCGAGCCGCGCCAAACTTCCATTTCCGCGCCAAACTTTGTAATTGCATAAACACTATTTTCTGCTTCGGGATTCCATTCGGTTTCTTCATCAATCAAGACATTATTCGGTTTTGAGCCTAATGTGGCAACGGAACTAACATAACAAAGCTTTTGAACTTTATTTGAAAGACAAAGGTTTACAATATTGGCTGTGCCTTCAATATTGGATTTTGTTAGCTTATCAAAATGTGCAGGATTAAAACTTATATAGGCTGCTGCGTGATAAACTTGTGTTACGTTTTCAAAAGCATCAGTTAATGCTGAAATGTCAATTAAATCTGCTTCAACCCATTCTATTTTGTTGAAGTATGTTTTAAAATCCTCGGTATAATAACTAAAAACTGTTTCAACCAAAGATAAATTGCTGGTTTTTCTATGTATTGCACGTACAGTTTTACCTTCCTTCAATAGGAAATATAACAAATGTGAGCCAACTAAACCCGTGCCGCCAGTAACTAGAATCATACTGCGAAAATAAGGAATGATATTGATACTTCAACTCCGCTCATTCAACGGATTAAATTTGAATTCAAAAATTTGAATGAAATAAAAGCTAAGGTAAATCGGAATAAACTTTGAATTTTAAATCTTGATTCTTGAATTTTTATGCGATAAGTCTATCTTTGAAAAAATTTTAGAAAAATGAAGCTTACCAATTTTGTTGAAGAATTAAAATGGCGTGGAATGTTACACGACAGCATGCCCGAAACCGAAGAACATTTAATGGAAGAAATGCGCAGCGCCTATATTGGTTTTGATCCAACGGCAGACTCGCTACACATTGGTAATTTAGTGCCTATTATGTTGCTTTCATTTTTTCAACGCGCTGGGCACAAACCGTATGCTCTGGTTGGCGGAGCTACTGGAATGATTGGGGATCCATCAGGTAAAAATTCTGAACGGAACTTGTTGGACGAAAAAGTACTTAAGCACAACCAAGACTGTGTAAAATTGCAGCTTTCAAAATTTCTTGATTTTACTTCTGATGCAGATAACAAAGCCGTTTTGGTAAATAATTACGATTGGATCAAAGAATTTTCATTTCTCGACTTTATTCGTGATGTAGGTAAACATATTACCGTAAATTATATGATGGCGAAGGATTCCGTTAAAAACAGAATTTCGGGTGAAGATAATGAAGGCTTAAGTTTTACTGAATTTACATATCAATTAATACAAGGATATGATTTTCTTCATTTATACAGAGAGCAAAATTGCACATTGCAAATGGGCGGAAGCGATCAATGGGGAAATATTACAACAGGAACCGAATTAGTTAGGCGTATTGCTGGAGGCAAAGGGTATGCATTAACGTGTCCATTAATTACGAAAAGCGACGGTAGCAAATTTGGAAAGAGTGAAGGCGGTAATGTTTGGTTGGACTCTAAAAGAACATCTCCATACAAATTTTACCAATATTGGTTGAACACAAGCGATGAAGATGCTGAAAAATACATTAAAATATTCACTTTTTTAGATAAAGAAACGATTGAAGGTTTAGTAATTGAACACAAAAAAGAACCTCACATGCGTTTGCTTCAAAAACGCTTGGCAGAAGAAGTTACACAAACGGTACATAATGAAGAAGCATTGGAAAATGCCGTCCAAGCTTCAGAAATTCTTTTTGGCAATAGTACTTCAACAGGTTTAAAAAAATTGGACGAACAAACCTTTTTAGATATTTTTGAAGGAGTGCCACAAGCAGAAATTGAAAGAAATGTAATTGCTAATGGTTTAGAAATTATTCCAGCTTTAGCTGAAAGTACGGGTTTCTTAAAAAGTAATAGTGAAGCAATGCGGGCGCTAAAAGAAAATTCAATTTCTGTTAACAAAGAAAAAATTACGACTGGATATACGATAACTGAAGATGATTTAATAAATAACACTTTCGTGCTTTTACAACGTGGCAAGAAAAATTACTTTATTATAAAGGTTGTTTAATTTATTAAAAAACCCCAAGTCTTAAAACTTGGGGTTTTTCGCACTAACCAAATAGCCAATTATGGGTTGGTACTTAACTACCCAAACAAAATAACAGTATTTTATTATCTCATATTTTGCCATTTTTTATCAGCAATTTTTTTGAGCTTTTCTGGATTATTATTTTGCCATTTTTTTAAGGTATGTGCAAAAATGCTATCATAAAAAAGATATAATTTTCCGTCTAAAATTTGGAAACTTTCAGGATCTACGTCAACCATCTTACCACTATCTGCAATAGCCCAAGCGCAATATCCACCATATTCAGGGAATATAGTTTTTAGGATTTTTTTGAAATGTAGCCAAATTATCGGCTGTTGAAAATTTATAAATTCCACTTTCATACTTAGTTTGAAATTCATCTTTTCCTTCAACAGCTTTATCGCTAAAATAAGCTACAACATCGTAACCTTTAATTACGACGCCGTCTTTGGAAATATTCAAATTTTCTTGTGCAGATAGATTGTAAAATACTGCTACCATTAAAACAAAAAAGCACTTTTTCATTATAGTTATTTTGTTTTAAATAGGTCGACAGATAGTGTTTTGCCTTACAGTAATTTAAAGATAATTAGTTACACTTGGATACGGTATAAGAGAGCTAATTAACAAGGCAATGCTATCTTTTGCGACCAAAGTAATGCTTATTAATATTGAAACAACTAAAATGGCCACAGAAATATTATTGTTTTTAATTTCCTGAAATTCATTTACGCCTTTGGTTAAAATTGAAAATAAGATAAAAACAGCACTGTTTATAACAATTGCGAAAACAAAACCTATCAAAAGGTATAAGCTTGAATAGCCGACAATCATTGTTATATCTAATGCTTCGTTTTGAGTTGCAGAAAGCCTGACTATGTTGGTTATTGAAGGTAAAATACTGCCCAATATCAATCCAATTGATATTACAATTCCTGAAGTAAATACTGTAAATGCTATATTGTCTCCTCGCAGATCCAATCCTTTAAAAAATATGACTTTCAATGTTTTATAGGAAATGAAAGTAACAAAAACAGTAAAGAATATTGAAATAAAAATTTCAATGAGCGATAGAATAAATAGTTGTTGATTCATAATACTATAATTTATTTGCTTGTTATTACCACATTCCAATTTTGCATTTCATCCATAGTTGAGGATAATTGGCCAATTGGGTAATTTTTCGAAGTTGTTTCCCAAACCACGTATTTTTTACCATTGTATAATTTATTAAGGCCGGTTGAGGGAAGATTAAGCCCGATAACTGAATGTAAATAAAAATCACTATTTAAAATGGCCACATCATAATTAAAATGTTTCAAAATACTATATATAATAACTGTTCGTGTATCACAATCCCCTTTTAAATTTTGAATAAAACTTGTAGGATTTTGCACGCCATAAAGAATATTTCCCAGACAACAATCCGGGCAACGATTCAATAGATTGCGAATACTATTTTCATTGATAATAGCCTCTTCGCAGCTTTCTTGCAAAACATAACTGTATGGAATATCTTGTATGCAACTTACAACCATATCTGCAAACTGCATTTGATCTAAATTTAATTCTGAATTTATTTTACTGAAGTTTTCTAGCAGAATATCCAAACTCGTCACATTGGTATTATCCATATAATCATAAAGTTGGCCCCAAAAATTACCTCTATATTGTGGTGCAAAATGCGCGTTACCGTATTGCAATTTTTTGAAATCGGCTTGTCTTATAATTAAATCGGTTTCAAAATTTTGGCCATAGCTATCTTTCCAAATTCTATGGCTTTTATAAATAGGAACAGTGTCGTTTTCAGCCATAATATATTCGGTTTTTACGTTTTCGTCTTCAGAAAAAACGGTGTTATTGTCAACATTAAAAAAACCAACTATTAATAAAGCTAGAAAACGTATTCCAAATAGAAGTACAATTAGTGAAATCCCGAAACCTAACAAGCTTTTTAAGTTTGGCTTGCCAACCAACAGATTGGTAATTAGTATTGCGGTAATAAAAGCAATTATTATAACAACTATAGTAGTGAAGTTTGTAAATATGGAAAGAAAAGAATATAATAAACCCGTTAAAACTGCCGTAACTACTATCCAAATACAACCGCTTGGTTTATTTTCCTTCATATAAATTAAAGAACCATTAGGTTACAGCCGCGAATATCGCTTTCATCAAATCTACCTAAAATTTCAAAACTTCCGTCTTTATAAATTTTACCTAAATCTTGGGTTGCTAAAAAAGAGCAAGAATATTTATTGGCAAGGTCTATAACGTTAATTCCGCCAGTTTTATTTTCAATAAAAGTAAGAGCGTCTTCAGGATCGCGTGTTAAAACCTTTAACCAAGGCGGGCAATAAAAAATGCCGTCTCCTTTAGAATATGCTTGACTTAACATTTCGGTCATTCCGTATTCACTTTGTATTTTATTTACGCTAAAACCTGTTTTTAAAATTTCATGAAGTTGTTCACGGATAAGTTCTTTTCTTCTTCCCTTCATCCCACCAGTTTCCATTACAATCGTGTTTTGAAGATTTAAGGTCTTCGTCTCGACTAAGTCTAGAAGAGCGAATGTTACACCAATTAACAGTAATTGTTTACCCTTTTTTTCTAAGCTTTCAAGTACTTCAATTAATTCATTAAGATTATTCAAGTAAAACCCACTTTCAGTCTTTTTTGAGGAATTGATTAAATCTTCAACCATATATATTAGTGAAGAACCTTCCCTTTCTAAATAGGATGGGAGTAGGGCTAAAATTGTATAATCTTCAGTGTTTCCGTAAAAATATTGAAAGCTTTTTTGAAAACTCTTTTCGTATAATGAAACATTGGCAACCAAATGTTTGCTTTGTAAGCTGCCAGTTGTGCCACTGCTTGTAAAAGTTACTTCAGCTTTATAATTCTTATCTATTACTGAATGGCTTTTGAAAAAGGAAATAGGTAGAAATGGTATTTTTTGAAGGCTATCAACGGCTTCAATATTTGTATTTAGGTAATCGCAAAAATTTCTATAAACCAATACATTTTCATATTGATATTTAAAAGTGGCAAGTGCAACTTCCAAAAAATCTGATTCAGATTTAATATCAAATATGATATTTTCGTTCATAAAATTGTCTGGATTTTTTTCTATTAAGAATACAAATTTACTACAAAGTAAATAGTTCACACCCGTAAAAATTGACGAGTTTGAGCCATAAAAAAAGCCTCTGAATAATTTCAGAGGCTTGTCAATTATTTAAATTGCTTACTTAACAATTAATTTTTTAGTAATGCTAGTTTTAGCTTGAGAAATCTTAACGATGTAAATACCGCTGTTGAGAGAAGAAATATCCAATCTGTCACCAGTAATTACTGTATTCATTATTTGTTTTCCCAACACATCATAAATAGCAATAGTTTTTGCGCCGCTAACTAAAGATGTAATATTTACATATCCTTTTGTAGCTGGATTTGGAAAAATTGCAAAAGATTCTGCTGTGTTTTGGTTTACAGATAATACTACGCAGTTATTTATAGCTCTAAGTGTTGGTAGTGTTACACAAAAAGTACCGTCATCTTTACGTTGTAAAGACTCTGTATCTTTCATTGAGTTTTCATCCTCATCATATTGAACTGTTTGATTAAGACCTGTTAATAATTCAACATCATCGTCATCACTAGTTCCATAAACAATAGCATCTACAAGAAAATCACTTGTAACAGCAGTTCCATTAGGAAATGCACTAGCTGCTGCTTGATAAAGTGCAACTGCATCAGCACCATTTTGGATTGTGTTTTCTGCTCCAAGTGCAATATCTACATTTGGTACAGCATCGCTACCAATAATAAAGTAACCATTTGCGTCTGTTGTTCTGCCTGATAAATCTATAGTGTCATAACTCAAATCGGTTGCGCCATTGTAAAGCACAACTATTAAACCATCTAATGATTGGTTTGGACTTATAGATTTTAGTTCAATAAACTCAGTAACATCAGTGCTGGTTTGGTCTGAATCTACTTCATTTATTACAACCTGTGAAAAAGAAACTGCACCGAAAAATAACGCAGCTAATAAGGTAATTTTCTTCATATTTTTTAATTTAAATTTGGCGCAAATATATATATATTTAAGTAACATATTTACACGCAGTTTTACAATATATTTGGTTTAACCATTTAATAACAATGCCCGAATTTTAATAACTTCAAACGTTATTTCATGTTACCTAATAGTTAACAATCGTCGTGCCAAAATTGATGTTATTAAATTACCATTATCTTTATGGCTAATTAAATGTTTTCTTATAATGAAGAAAAAAGACACTCGAATTTTATTGGTTGATGATGAGCCAGATATTTTAGAAATTGTAAAGTATAACCTTAGCGCCGAAGGTTACGAAGTTTCTACGGCTGAAAATGGCAAAAAAGCTCTTACAGAAGCAAAGCAATTTAAGCCACATTTAATAATTTTGGATGTCATGATGCCCGGCATGGATGGTATAGAAACCTGTGAAAAATTGCGTAAAATGCCCGAGCTTGCTGATTGTATAATTACTTTTTTAACTGCAAGGGGCGAAGATTATTCACAAATGGCAGGTTTTGAGGCAGGAGCAGATGATTATATAACGAAACCTATTAAGCCGAAAGTATTAGTAAGTAAAGTAAAAGCTTTGTTAAGAAGGTTTAAGGGCGAAAGTGAAGTAGAAAATACTGTAAAAATTGGCAATCTTACCATAAACAGGGAAGAATACAAAATTGCTTTAGGAAAACAAGAGATAATTTTGCCAAGAAAAGAATTTGAATTATTAGCTCTCTTAGCTTCAAAACCTGGAAAGGTATTTAAAAGAGAAGATATTTTAGACCGTGTTTGGGGTAACGAAGTTGTAGTTGGCGGTCGTACAATAGATGTACATATAAGAAAATTACGTGAAAAAATTGGTGATGAAAAATTTAAAACCGTAAAAGGAGTAGGGTATAAGTTTGTAGTTTAATGTCAAAAGACTCTAAAATATTATATACGTTCGCACTTTATACGGGGCTTTATATAACAATATTCTTAACACTCTGTTTGGGTGTTTTTTTTTATTGGAAAGACCTTGGGAGTTGGTGGTTAGTACTTATTTTTAGTTTTACTTGTTTCTTCTTTTGTTTTTACGTTATCCAATATCGCGTTCAAAAATTTATTTATAAAAGGGTTAAAAAGATTTATGATGATGTAAGCATGTTAGATCCTCTTGCTAGACAGCGTTCACATATTACCACCAATATGGACACGTTAACAAAAGAGGTAGAGCGTTTTGCTGAAGACAAGAAGTTAGAGATTGAAGGTTTTAGAAATCGGGAAAATTACCGAAAGGATTTCATTGGTAATATTTCACACGAATTAAAAACACCCCTTTTTACAGTACAGGGTTACATTTTAACGCTTTTAGACGGGGCAATGAAAGATAAAACTGTCCGTAAAAAATATTTACAGCGCGCCAATAAAGGAGTAGAAAGGCTCATCTATATTGTAAAGGATTTAGATATGATAACAAAACTTGAGGCGGGAGCACTTAATTTGGACAAAGAAACCTTTGATGTTATTGGATTAATTGAAAGTGTTTTCGATTTATTGGAAATGAAGGCGATAAAGAAGAAAATAACACTAATGTTTGACAGCCTTTATCTTAATCCAATATATGTTTATGCGGATAAAGAGAGAATTCAGCAAATATTAACCAATTTAGTTGTTAATTCTATAAAGTATGGAAAAGAAGGCGGTACAACAGAAGTAAGCGTAGAAATGCTTTCAAAAACAAAAGTTTTGGTTAGAATTACGGATAACGGCGAGGGTATCGAACAAAGTAAAATACCAAGATTGTTTGAACGTTTTTTTAGAGTAGACAGAAGCGGCTCACGCCGTGAAGGAGGCAGCGGTCTTGGCTTAGCAATTGTCAAGCATTTAGTTGAAGCTCATAATGAAAAAATATATGTAGAAAGTCAATACGGCATTGGCTCAGAGTTTTCTTTCACCCTCGAAAAGTCCAAATAATTCTGAAATTTTTGTTTCCGACTCCAAGTTTTGAAGGCCTTTGTAAATCTTTACTTTTTCAAGCTTTTCAACATTAAAATTTTCTTGCTTGCATGATGGTGCAATACCGGATTGTTTCAAACGTTTTGCCAGATATTCCTGTTCGTATTGGCCTGGTGTGGGTATAAAAAAGGCCTTTTTGCCCATAGCTGCTAAATCCATAATTGTAGTGTAACCAGATCTGGAAATTATAACTTCACTAGCATTTATTGCCTTTTCAAGCTCTTTTGTTTTCAAAAAATTACAGATTTTTATATTTCCAAAAACCTCTTCGGTATAAGTTGACTGTACAACTCCAGATACAATATATACAGTTCCTTTTATAGCTTGAAGTTTACTTTTAAGAATATCTTCAAGCAACGTTCGTTGGCGCTCAGGACCTGAAAGTATTGCCAGAACATCATATTTTTTTTCAGTGGAAAAAGGCTTCATTCTACTTAAAATTCCAATAAATTTTATGGGCAGTTTTGTCTTTTTTAAATGCCCTAATTTTCCACTTAGGTTAATTTGTCCTTCAATATCTGGCACCCAACATTCATCAAATTTAGCTATATAATGTTGATGCAGTTTACTGGTTATTTCAGTTGTTTTACCACTTAGCACTTTTAGTTGATGTGTTATATACACAGTAGGAATTTTTTTATGATAAACACCCATTCGGTTATCACTTATAATTCCATCTATTTTATTTTCATTAACTAATTCTGCAATAATTTTATTTTCGGCAGCAATTGTTTTTTTTAGGTTTGGCAGTTTCATTAAAAGCTTCCACTTAAAATTTGAAGCTTTTTTGGAGTATGTAATGTTATAGGAAGGTAATTCCACAGAAGGTAAATCGGGAAATTCTTTTTTCAACAGCAACAAAGCTGCGCCATCTGAAGCTAGCATTACATTGAAATTACATTCCAAAAGTGTATTAATTATAGGTATACATCTAGTTGCGTGACCAAGTCCCCAATGTAAAGGTGCAACCATAATTGTTTTCTTGCCCATAAAGTAAAGGTAGCAATAATTGCATCGCGCCATTATTTACTTAATTTTACCAAAAAGTTAAATAACAGGCTCAACAGATAGCGGTTGTAATCGAATTAAAAATGGGTAGTAAAAATAAACTGAAGCGCTTTAAAGAGAATGAAGGATTTGATAACGTAATCCAACCTTCGCGAGAAGAAGTTCTTTCAAATAAATTAGATTTAAAAGGAAATTGGCGTAAAAATTTCTTCAAAAATGAAAATCCGATAGTTTTAGAATTGGGTTGTGGAAAAGGAGAGTACACTGTTAATCTGGCAAAGGCAAATCCAGATAAAAATTTCCTTGGAATAGATATAAAAGGTGCGAGGTTTTGGCGTGGTGCAAAAACTGCTTTAAAAGAAAATATACATAACGCAGGATTTTTACGAACTCAAATTGAGTTGGTGGACGATATTTTTGCAGAAAAAGAAGTAGATGAAATTTGGATAACTTTTCCAGATCCGCAAATTAAATTTCAGCGCACAAAACATAGAATGACCAATCCGCAATTTCTAGATAAATACCGAAAAATTCTGAAACCCGAAGGACTTGCACATTTAAAAACAGATAGTGAATTTATGCACGGTTATACAATTGGGTTGCTTCAAGGTTTGGGCGAAAGTATTGAATATGCACATCATGATGTTTATAGCAATATGGATTACGCACCTAAAGAAGTTACAAACATAAAAACATATTACGAGCAAAGCTATTTGGACAAAGGGAAAAAAATAACCTATCTACGTTTTAAATTGCGTTCTGCATAAATTACGTATCTTCACATTTACAACCTTTTAAATGGCTATTTTTTTTAATTTTTGTGTTGGCTTAATAGCCTCTATAATAGGAGTTATTCCGCCTGGTTTACTTAACATGTATGCCGCAAAAATCAGCATGAAAGAAGGTAGGCGTAATGCATTTCTTTTTTCATTTGGTGTTTGTGTTACAGTAATAGCTCAAACCTTTATAGCACTACTTTTTGCTAGATATATTGAAATGCATCCCGAAATAGTTGCGATGCTCCAAAAAGTAGCTCTTGGTATTTTTATCTGCCTTACAATTTATTTTTTCTTTATAGCGAAAGATACAAGGCGTGAAGTGCCAGATAAAATGCATCATTCTAAAACAAATCGGTTTTTTTCTGGAATGTTAATCGGTGCACTAAACCTGTTGCCTTTACCTTACTGGGTTTACATAAGTCTTACTTTTTCAAAATTTGGTTGGTTTTCATTTTCTCATCTAGGCATTGCTACCTGTGTAATTGCATCTGCAATTGGCACTTTTGCAATGCTGTCAATATATGTTCAGTTTTTTAGGCCGAAAGATGAGCCAAAAAAAATGAATGTTAATATGAATTACATAATTGGCGCCATAACGCTTGTAATAGCTGTAATTACGCTCATAAAGATTCTAAACACTATTTAGTATGAAAGCCGAGGAAGGTTTTTTTGAAAGGGTTTATAAAGTTGCCAATTTAATACCATTCGGTCGGGTAACATCTTACGGCGCAATAGCCAATTATTTAGGTTCAAAAGGAAGCGCAAGAATGGTTGGTTGGGCAATGAATGCATCACATAATAGAGAAGAAGTTCCAGCACATCGGGTTGTAAATCGAAAAGGGCTTTTAACAGGTAAGCACCATTTTGATGGCACAAACCTAATGCAGCAATTGTTGGAAAGTGAAGGTGTCCTAGTAATTGAAAACCAAATTCAAAATTTTGAAACTATTTTTTGGGATCCTGCTAAAAATCTCGAATAGTGTTTATTGGATCGTCTCTTTCCATAATTTTAGCGGTATAAATTATCTTAATTTTAACTACTTAAAAGCACCTTTTTCAACCATTTTCCGCACCCAATCCGGCAACTTTTTTAGTATATTTGCACTTTAGAATCAATCTAAATATTGCGAAAAAGATTATGAGTATTACCAAAAAAGAAATC
>JBBSOK010000021.1:0-33181 GCA_038259825.1 Flavobacteriales bacterium | reverse complement strand
CAACATGTGGATATACGTACAAATATATTCGTTATCCGTTCTTAACGGTTAAATATACATAAACCAAAATAAAAAGCTGTCTATACAAATGGTGTAACCAATCTTGTAGACAGCTTGTTTTATTTTATGACATTATTTTTTAAAAGAGACGCTTGATAATGACCTCGATACTTAAACTTCTGCTTCGACTTTGTACTTTTTAAAAGTCTGTGGCGAAGTATGCCGGTGGCTAGGGGTTGTACATCTACCATTTCCGGGATAGTACAGTATGCTGTTAATGCTATTACCCGTATGCTACCAATTTGGATTTTGTGGACAAATGCGTTTGAAATGTGTGCTAAAAGGCGTTTGAATTTGATGCTACACTATTGAAAATAAAAAATAAAAAATCTTTATGTTGACGAATTTGTTAGTATACAATACACGTTATATTTGCTGCGCTTTTATTTACGTGACTATGGAATTAATTATAGGGTATATAGGTTTTATTATTTCTGCTTATTCAGTAATTGCCAATGATGTTATTCAAACACTTGGTACATTTATTTCTTCAAACTTTAAAGTTAAATGGTGGTGGCTTTGGCTTTTTGCCATTAGTATTCTTACTATAACCTTGTGTTATGGGTGGTATGTAAATGATGGTGACGTGTCTTATGGCAGGTTGGCAAATATACCTTTGCCCGAAACATTGGAATGGTGGTACCTGCTAGCGCCTATTGCGCTATTGGCTATTACTCGATTCGGGATCCCTGTGAGTACGACGTTTATGATCTTGAGTATTTTTTCTTCAGGTATGATTATTGAAAAAATGATTTTAAAGTCGGTTTATGGCTATGCAATTTCTTTTGTATTTGCTATGGTGGTTTATTTTGTTATTTCAAGACAATTTGAATCCAAGCTTTCCTTGGATACGCTAGGTAAACATAAAAAGAAGCATTACTGGTTAGTAGCGCAATGGTTTTCTACTGGGTTTTTATGGTCCCAATGGCTGATTCAGGATTTTGCGAATATTTTTGTTTTTCTCCCAAGAAAACTTTCTATCGAGCAGCTTTTAATTTCATTGAGCTGCATCCTGGTGATTATGGCATACATTTTTAGGAAACGAGGCGGAAGGATTCAGGAAATAGTGAATCAAAAATCGAATACGAAGAATATACGTTCTGCCACTATTATTGATTTAATATATGGTGTTTTTCTATTTGTATTTGGCAACCTTAATTCTATTCCAATGAGCACTACTTGGGTTTTTATTGGGATTTTGGCGGGAAGGGAATTAGCAATAACATATTTATTGAATAAAAATAAAATAAAATATACTTACATTATCATTGCTAAAGATTTTGGGAAAGTAAATATAGGGCTTGCGGTAAGTTTAGTTATTGCATTTTTGATTCAATATTTGAAATAATAATAATAATGTTATAATATGTTGCTGACGGTTTTATTTTGATTAGCTTATTGGTCAATTACCTAATTGAGAAATACAAATTTTATATAAAATATGGGTGGATTTTCGGTATTAGACGAGAACGAACAATTTCTTAAATCCTTGTTAGCAGCCCTTTATTTAAGATTAATTATCATTTGCTCAACATTAGATTTAAAAGATTTGCTACTTTGAATATTTGACTCTTTTAGCCATCTATGAAAGTTTGCACGATCTTTTTTCAAATAATAAGCTTGAAGAATATTATATGCATTTTCTGACCGATATGTTTTGTCATCTATTCTAGGATCAAATAAATTATAAGTGTTTTCTGCGTCTCTTAAATCTCCCTTTTTTACTTGTGAAAAAATTAATTCTTTAATGGTATATGCAGTTACTGGCTCATCCTTTATTGATTCCATTAAATATTGAATTGCTTGATCGTAGTTTTTTATGCAATTATGTGAATAAGCCAATTCAACCTTTAATCCGACATATTTGGGATCGAGATTATATGCATTATTTAAAAATTCTAATGCTTTCTCACATTCTCCCCAGCCATTATATATATAGCCCCATTTATATTGACGCTCAACGGTGTTTTCATCCATTTTATAAAATTTTAGCCAATCAGGTATCTTCTGTATACCCAATTCAGAAAATTTTTCTTCAGGAATAAATGCTACTAATACATTATTCGGTTCTAAACGGTATTTCATTGACCCTTCAATTTCCTTAACTTTTAAATTGAATTTTCCATTTTCTCCGATTTTAAAAGAGCCATTATAATCAAAGGTTAATCCAGCCTCGGAATCTATGTAAATAAATCCAAAATTGTAAGAGCCTGTTGAATCAGCCGGAAATGCTATCCATTTATCTTCACTCTGAACAAATTTTTTGTCAAAAACTATTTTGACTTGTGCAAAATGGGAAATGGTTATATGTAAAAAGATAAGTACTAAAAATGGTTTCATATGATATTTAATTTAAATGACAACTAAGCTGTATATTGAAACAACTATATTAGTTATCCGGTCTTAACGTTTAAATATACATAAACGAACACAAAAAGCTGTTTATAAAAATGGTTGGAATCAATCTTATAGACAGCTTATATTTATAAAATTATGTTTTTAGAAAAGACTCTTGATAATATCTTCTATACTCAACCCTTCAGCCTCAGCTTTATAGTTTTTAATTAGCCTATGGCGAAGAATGCCAGTGGCTACGTGTTGGACATCTACAATATCTGGGGAGAATTTTCCTTTTAGCGCGGCTACTGCTTTTGCACCTAAAATTAGGTTTTGTGAGGCTCGTGGACCTGCTCCCCAATCTATATATTCTTTTACCATTTTTGGCGCGGCGCTACTGTTTGGTCTGGTTTTGCCTACCAAGGTTACGGCGTATTCTATTACATTGTCCGCAACAGGAATACGTCTAATGAGCTGTTGAAATTCTATAATTTCATTTGCAGTAAATAATGGGTTTACTGTTTGTGTTTCGCCAGTTGTGGTTACTTTTACTACATCTACTTCTTCCGCAAATGTTGGGTAGTCTAAATTTATGGCGAACATAAATCTATCTAACTGTGCTTCTGGCAATGGGTAGGTTCCTTCTTGTTCAATTGGGTTTTGGGTTGCCAATACAAAGTATGGTAAATCTAGTTTGTAATTGGCGCCAGCAACGGTTACGGAACGCTCTTGCATAGCTTCCAATAAAGCTGCTTGTGTTTTTGGAGGGGTTCGGTTTATCTCATCTGCCAAAATTATATTGGCGAAAATTGGCCCTTTAATAAATTTGAATTCTCTATCCTTATCTAATATTTCTGAACCTAAAATATCGCTAGGCATTAAATCTGGCGTGAATTGGATTCTTTTAAATTCTAAGCCCAAGGCTTGGGAAACTGTATTTACAAGTAATGTTTTTGCTAATCCAGGAACACCAATAAGTAGCGCATGGCCACCTGCAAAAATTGAAAGTAGCACTTGCTCTACTACCTCATCTTGCCCAACAATTACCTTTTTTATTTCGGTTTTTAGGGCGCTATATTTTTTTATTAGTTGTTCTACTGCAGCAACGTCACTCATAAATTGTATTCTTTATTTTTTTAACCAATTGCTTGTAAAATCGCAATCGTTATAATCATTGCTTACATTTACGTAGGTTTCTTTTATCTTTTTTTCTTGCCACTCACCTATTGCTTCAATCTGCTTTTTTCTAAGTGCCAATTCTTTTATACGCTCATAATCCTTTACATAATCTGCTGGGTGTTCAGGGTATTTTTTGGTAACGGTAAGTATTTTAAACTCACTTTTTCCGGTATAATCTCTATCCGTATAAATTTTTGAAACTTCGCCTTCTTCAAGATTGTAAACTTGCGCGCTTAGCGTTGGATCCATTTTTGTAAGGTCAAACTTTGTATCCAATGAAACTGGATTAACTAATTGCCCACCGTTATTTCTTGTTTCTTTTTCATCTGAATATGCTTTTGCGCCATCCGAAAATGTTAATGTTCCAGCTATAATTTTTTCACGTGTTTCTTCTAGTCTTTTTTTCGCTTTGTCTATTTCTTCTTGTGAAACGTCTGGAAAAACGATTATGTGACGAACATCTATTTCTTGCCCACGAATAGTTTCTACATAAACAATGTGAAAACCGAATTCTGTCTCAAAAGGTTCACTTACTTCGCCCTCCAATAATGAGAAAGCTACATCCTTAAAGTCTTTTGCATACGGTGAATCTCTTCGTAGTGTACCCAAATAGCCACCTTTTGATGCTGAACCATCCTTTGAATATAATACTGCTTTTGTGGCAAAACTTGCTCCATTATCAACAATATCAGCTCTTATATCTGCAAGTTTATTTATTGCATCTTGTCTAGCTTTTTCTGTAATTGCTGGTTCTGCTACAATTTGTGCTACTTCAATTTCTGAACCAAATACAGGTCTATCTTCTTCTGGTATTGCGTAGAAAAACTGGCGGATTTCCTCTGGTGTAACTTCAACTTTTTCTACAACTCTGCGTTGCATTGCTCCTGCAAGCTCGTTGGTTTTATTTACTTCAAAAAGTTCTTTTCGCAAATCGGCCATATTATCTTTTCGATAGTATTTTGCTACTTTTTCTTCTGAGCCTAATTCGCTAACCATATATTCAATCTGCTGATCGATTTTTTGGTTAATTTCCGTATCAGGCACTAAAATACTATCAATTTTAGCTTGATGAGCGTAGAGTTTATCTTCCATTAATTTACCCATCAACTGGCAACGCGTAATACCTTCAATAGAGCCACCTTGTGCTTGTATTTCTATGTAACTTTTATCTATATCACTATCTAAGATTACATAATCTCCCACAACACCTGTAACGGCTTCAGCTTTATAACGGTTAAATTTTTTAAGAGAATCATTTAAAGCGACCCTTGGTTGTATTACCGTTTCGTTATTTTTGATAACTCCAGTAGAATCTATAGTAACCACTTCTTGCGCATTGCTAAAAAATGGTAGCGCTAAAAATATGAATGCGGCAATTTTATTGATTGTTGTAAATTTCAAATTCGTTGTTTTTAATGGCATCTTTTGTAATATCTGTTTCCAATTTCTTTATTAATTCCAGCTTTCTTTTATTCAAAATAATTTGGGTAATTGTTCCGCGAACGTAGGAAAGTGGGGCTACATCGTTGGGATTTAGGACATTTTCAATTTTCACCAAATATATACCTAATGAATCTTGTAGTTGCGTGAAATTGCTTTTATTTAACACTTGGCTTTCCTTACCTTGTATGACTGGCAAGGCTTCAAGCAAAACATCCTTTTGCACCCAAATAGAATCATTGAAGTTATAAGTTGTAAACTGAAATGCTAATTCTTGTAATTGTTTTTTATCTTTTGTGTTGTATCTGCTAAGTTTTTCACGTGTTTGCGCAACATTATCGTTTTTATTATCCAATTGAATATACCTAACCTTTAAAAGCTGATCGTTCAATTTGAAGTTATCTCGATTGGCATCGTAAAATTCCTTTAATTCCGCCATACTAACCGTGCTGTCTATTTGGTTAAGAACAATTTGATTTTTGTAGGCTTCTGTGTATAAATCGTTTTTATATTCTTGAACTAGTTCCTGAAAATTATCCTGCTTATCCTGGGATAAATTTACCAATGCTTTATTAATAAGCAAGTGTTGCGTTGCCCAACGTGTTATAAAGCCATTTACAATTTGGATACTATCTTCTTTTGAAGTGCCTTCAGAAACCAATCCTTGCAAATCCGAGCTGTACAAATATTCATTATTAACCCTTGCTATTGCATCTTTTTGGGTTTCTTCCGTGAAATAGCCACAAGAAACCAGTGTTAAAATTAATAGTATATATGCAAAGCTACTCTTCATTATTTACCTAGTTCCTTCTTAATTTTCTTAAGCGTTTTTTGGTTTACGTCAACTTTATATTTATCGTGCAAACTTTGTATCCATTGCTGTTCCAAAATGTTTTGATAATCTCCAATTACCCTACCTTTTACCTCTTCAAAAGTTTTTGGAGTTGGTGGTAAAATATCCTTTACGTTAACAATTACAAAGCTATCTTCAACTTCATACGCTTTTGACACGCCTTTGGCAGCATCAAAATTGCTTGGCAATTCTTTATTATCCATTTCAAAAGTACCGCTGGAAACAATAACATTTATGGTTTTATCCTTATTTAATGCTTCGCGAATTTCTTCAATCGTTTTGCCCTCTTTCATTAAATCCTGAACTTGTTTTGCAATATCTTGACTATTTGCTGAAACTATTTCTGCATTTACACGTTGTTTCCAATTGTATTGTTTGGTATTGGCTTCATAATATTTTTGTAATGCTATTGTATCGTTTTTTGCTTTGTCCCAAACATTTTTATTCATTACGTCGAAAATAAGCAAGCCATTTCTGTACTCATTTAGAATTGCTGCATAGTCTTCATTTTCAAACTCAAGTTGTTCCTTAAAGTATGTTTTAAGCTGTTCTGTTTCAAATTCAGCATACAGATTTTCAAGTAATGGGATTTTTAATTTATAAGCTTTCATAGATTTTTGCTTCACCATAATAAAATTTGCAAAATCTATGTTCTTAACTTCTTTCTTGCCAATTGTAAATAACACTTTATTACTACCAACAAAATTGGTGTCTACAACATATTTACGTGTTAAAATTTCATCACCAACAACTGTATGGAATAATGGAAATGGGCTATTTATATTTTTGAAACCGTATTTATCTTTTATCTGTTGGTCTATTGCATTGGTAATAATTTTACTTCTGTCGCCTTCTGACACCTTTTTTTCCAACTCTACTTTTTGATCTTCAAATTTTGGAATTCCAAATTTTTCTGTCAATTTAATAATGTGCCAACCAAAATCAGTTTTAACGGGTTTTGTATAATCGCCAGGTTTAGTTAGTGCATACGCAGCATCTTCAAATTCTGTAGAACGTAAATCTCCACGGCTAAATTTGTTAAGCTCACCTCCTTTATTTGCCGAGCTTTTATCATCTGAAAATTGTCTCGCTAAACTTTCAAAAGATTCACCTTGCTCCAATTTTGAATAAATTTCATTAATGCGCGTTTCTGGATCAAAAGTCCTTTCCCCACCTTGGGTTCCAATCATTATATGAGATACGGCAATTTGCGGAGAGCGTTCTCTCCTATCTAAAACCTTTATTAAATGGTAGCCAAAACTGGTTCGTACAATATTTGAAACATCACCAACTTTTGTTTTATACCCTTCTGTTTCAAAAGGATAAACTAAATTAAAAACTGTAAAATATCCTAAAATACCAGCGGTTTTTTCTGCATTTGGCTCTTCAGAATTTTTTCGTGCAAGTTCTTCGAAATCTTCTCCATTTAATGCTCTGTCCCGCAAGGATTTAATTTTATTGTAAGCTATCAAAGTATCCTGCGGCGTTTCATCATACGTTACCTTAATTAAAATATGTGCTGCTTTAATTTCCTCTTTACCTCTTTCAAAAGCTTCTCGCGTTAAATCCTCGGTTACGCTACTTTTAAATAAATAATTACGTGAAAGTTGATCTTGGTAGGTATTAAATTCTTTTATGTATTCTGGTTTTCTGTCTAATTTTTGAGCGTAGGCTTCTGCTACTTTTAGCTTGTAATCTTCAAATAATGCTAAATACGTGTCTATATCTTTTTGCGACTCGTCCTGAACTAAATCAAGGTTTTTGTTATAAACCGTCATAAATTCTGATGCATAAACTGGCTGAGAATTTACGGTCATTAAAACATCTTTTTTATCTTGCGCAGTGCCGTGTTGTGCAATGAAAATAAGAGTGATAAAAAATAATATAAACTTTTTCATTTCAAAAAAATTAGGTTTTATATTGTTATTATTTTAATTTTTAATAGTGTCTGCAAATGCAACGTGCAAAAGTAACAAAAACGTGGTGTTGAGCAAACCAGTTTACAAGGTGATTTTACATACATTTCTAATTTAAACAGAAATTTAGGCAACTTATTTTGTCCTTTGCATATTCACGCTACTTTTTAAGTATTAAAAGATGAATTATTCCGAAATTTGGCTGTTAATAATTAAATGATATGAATTTAATAAAACTTATTTGGGATTTTCGGGGACCGAATGCTTTAAAAACCGCAGAACACCACGCAAAACATCTAGAAGAATTTTCAACTTCTGAAAAATTAAAAAACAGTTTTTCAAAAGTTGAAACAGTTTCTGACAATCATCATATAGCTTTTCTTGTTGTTGAAGAAAATATTATGAACGAACTTCGCGAAAGATTAAAGCCAACTCGCGGCCAAGTTTATGACCCAGAAATATAATTTTTTTCAAGTTTAAAATGATTCCAATACTTCTGTATTTAGAATTAAACTATCAAAATAGCCAACATCTTGCATTTCACGTTACAAAATTCAGGATATACCATTTTGATTAAATAGTTTCAATCCCGAAAGAAAATGAAATTCTGGCTATTGTTACCGATTACCTTTATTATAAACGTGGATAATGTTAAATTTTTTTAAATAAACCTAACTACTTGGTCCATATGTAGCTCTTTATGCAATAATTATAGTAATATTGCGCCGAAAATAACTTAAAATTTTATTATGAAAATTATTAAAATACTCTTTTTATTTGTGTGTCTAAGCGGTTTTGCACAAAACAAAACTGGAACAATTGATGTAGATTTTGTACTATCCAAAATGCCTGAAATTACGAAAGTTCAAGAAGATGTTAACACATACGGTAAAGGACTGGAAGCAGATTTAACATCAAAAACTAAAGTATATGCAGATTTAATTGATGCCTACAAGGCTGAAGAAGCAAGTTTTACTGAAGTTGTAAAACAAACAAAGCAAGAGGAAATTTTAACATTGGAAAATGACATTCAAAAATTTCAACAGAATGCACAAAAGTTAATTGGAATTAGAAGAGATGAATTGCTAAGACCACTTTATGCAAAGATTGGTGCAAGCTTAGAGAAGATTGCAAAAGCTGAAAATTATTCTCAATTATTACAATTGAACAATCAAGTAGTATATTTTGATGAAAATTACGACGTTACTTTAAAAGTAATTGACGATTTAGGAATAGTCCTTAAAGAGGAATAATCTTTATCAAACAAAATAGAAAAAGGCGGTCAAAAATTATTTGACCGCCTTTTTTATGCACTTAAATTTTATCTTGAGTAATTAGGAGATTCGCTGGTAATGGTCACATCATGCGGATGACTCTCATTTATACCCGAGGCAGTAATTTTTATAAACCTACCTTCTCTTTTAAGAACCTCTATATCTTTTGCTCCGCAATAACCCATACCAGCACGTAGACCTCCGATAAATTGCGTCATACTTTCTACCACTTCACCTTTGTATGGAACGCGACCCACGATTCCTTCAGGAACCAACTTCTTGATATCATCTTCCACATCTTGAAAGTAACGATCTTTGCTACCGTCTTTCATTGCTTCAACAGAACCCATACCACGATAGCTTTTAAATTTTCTACCTTCATAAATAATAGTTTCGCCTGGAGATTCTTTTGTTCCTGCTAAAAGTGAACCTAACATTACGCAATCTGCACCAGCTGCAATTGCTTTTGGAATGTCGCCTGTATAACGAATTCCACCATCTGCAATTACAGGTACACCGCTTCCTTTTATCGCTTCAGCAACTTCGAGTACAGCAGAAAATTGTGGAAAACCAACACCTGCAACAACACGCGTGGTACAGATAGAACCTGGACCAATGCCGACTTTTACGGCATCTGCGCCAGCTTCAACAAGATATTTTGCAGCTTCAGGGGTTGCTATATTACCAACGACTACATCAAGACTTGGGTATTTTTGTTTTACTTTTTTTAGTACTTCAACAACACCTTTTGTATGACCGTGAGCAGTGTCAATTATTACGGCATCAACTTGTGCATTTACCAAAGCATCGGTTCTTTCCAAAACGTCCGGCGTTACGCCTAGTGCTGCGGCAACTCGCAAACGGCCATATTCATCTTTGTTTGCATTTGGTTTTTGAGTAAGTTTTGTAATATCCCTAAAGGTTATTAAACCTAGCAGTTTTCCATCGTCATCTACAACTGGTAATTTTTCAATTTTATTCTTTTGAAGAATTAATTCCGCTTCCTTTAATGATGTTCCTTGTGCAACCGTCACTAGATTTTCAGAAGTCATAACTTCGCTTAAAGGCCTTTTAAAATCTTTTTCAAAACGCAAATCACGATTAGTTACAATACCAATAAGGTTTCCCGCGTCATTAATAATCGGGATTCCTCCAATACCATATTCACGCATTGTATTTTGCGCATCTCCAACATTGTTATCCTTTTTTAAGGTAACAGGATCTATAATCATCCCACTTTCTGCACGTTTTACTTTTCTAACCTCAGCAGCTTGTTGCTCGGCAGTCATATTTTTATGAATTACGCCAATACCACCTTCGCGCGCAATTGCAATTGCCATTGCGCTTTCGGTAACAGTATCCATAGCTGCTGAAACTATTGGAACGTTCAATGTAATATTTCTTGAAAATCTAGATTTAATGGAAACGTCTCTTGGAAGAACTTCAGAATATGCCGGTACCAAAAGTACATCGTCATAGGTAAGTCCTTCGCCTAAAATTTTATTATTGTGTGCTGTCATTGCAATTAAATTTACTTTCAGAAGCTTGTCCTCCAACTTAATTGGTAAGATGCGAAAGTGGTTACTTATTAATTGCGTGCAAAGGTATCTCTTTTAATTCAGAATTATGAATTTGAGGAGAATTGATTTTCTAATAATTAATTAAATTTTATAATTGTATTTGAAGTGTTGCATACCACGTGCGTGGTTGGCTTGGTAAAATACCCGGACCGGGATAACCCGTGGCTCTTCTCGTGAAATAGCTATTGTCCAATAAATTATTAATACCACTTTCTATTTTAAAACGGCTGAAGCTGTAAGACAACGAAAGGTCTAAAATATCATACGCAGGAATTTCACCTTGAATTCCGCTTTGGTCGCCAAAATCGCGCTCTGCATTTGTTGCATCTGTAAATTGTTCACTTAAATATGTGTATTGTAAACTTCCTAAAAAGTTCTTATATCCAAAATTAATTCCCGTTTTCAAATTTATCTTCGGAATAAATTCAACTTGCTTTCCTTCAACATTTTCTTGTTGTGAACTTAAATATTCGCTTTCTGTGTAAGCGAAATTTACAAAAGTATTTAACCTGAAATTTTCGCTAACACTGAAAGTTTCCACAATATTCCAATCTATAAAACTTTCAATTCCATAGGTTGCGGCATCACCGATATTGGTACGAAAACGTTCGTACGGATTTATACTTCCCTCTCGCCCAACAACGCCCAAGCGATTTTCATAACTTAAATAAAATGCGCCAACATCATATGAAACATATTTTAGTAATCTTCCACGAGCGCCAATGTCAAAAGTATATCCTTCTTCATCCGTAATATTTGGATCGACCACGAAGGACGGATTTGTAATTCGAATATCATTGAATGTAACCGAGCGATAATTTTGACTTACATTTCCGTAGATTTCAACAGATTTTGCAGGTTTATAACTCAAGCCTACGCCTAATAGTAGAAATGAACGGTCAAAATCCCTATTGTCCGGAATGGTTTCATTAAGTATCGGGTTTCCTGCTAAATCTAAAATTATATTTTTGTACTCTCCTTCACTTTTCGTTTTTATATATTCAAAACGAAAGCCTGGCGTTACTGAAAACTTTGAAGTTATGTTGAAAATGTTTTCACCAAATAAAGCAACGTTTAAGTTTGGAAACGTAAAATCACTTTGGCGTGTATAATCTGGAAATTGTTCGTCTGCAAAACTAAAGTTAGCGTCATTTCCATTTGTTCCCGGTCCTTGACGTTCGCTATTATTGCTTTGGTAATATTTACCACCGAACAGAACCGTATTTTCTTTATTGAATAATTTGTAACGCGTTAGCAATCTAGCTTCGGCTCCCCAATTATTAAAATTGCCCGAAATAAGTTCTCGTGGCGTTTCCAAATCATCTTCCTGCGAAACCCTATTTTCCCGAAAACCAACTGATTCCCGCGAGGCATTCAAGGAAAATAAGTTTAAACTAAAATCGGTTTTATCTGAAAAAGCATGTTCTAAACGAAGTGAATATAATTTCCAATCTACTTGAAACCAATTTCGAGTTCGGTTACTGGAAGTTGGATCTTCTTCAAATTGTCTATCGGTAAGTCCGCCAGGTTGTTGAGCCAAATAATTTAAGTAACTCATTTCAAAAGCCAACTTAGTATTTTCAGAAAAGTTATAATCTAAATGCGCAAAGGCATTGTGTGAATCGAATTGCGAATTTGGTCTAAAATCGTCGCCCGTTTTGTAATTATGATATGCGTAATAACCAACTTTACCCACCGTACCACTAAAACTATTAAAGCTGTTAAACAAATCATATGAGCCAACAGATTGTCTGGAAATCCATTCAAACTTTTTTGTTGGGTTTGGCTGTTTTAATTTGAAGTTTATAAGACCTCCAAACTGTGTTCCGTATTGTAAAGATGCTGCGCCGCGAACTACCTCGATCTCGCTAATGGCATCGGCTGGCGGTGTGTAATAACTTTCAGGATAACCCAAAACATCGGCTGAAATATCGTAGCCGTTTTGGCGTGTATTAAAATTTGCTGTTCTATTTGGGTTCAAACCTCTTCCGCCAATATTCAATTGTAAACCGCCATCGTTATTCTCATAAATATTTAGGCCAACAACCTGTGCATAAATTTGGCGCGCGTTATTAGTTGCAGTGTTTGCCGTAAGATTGTCCATTATAACCACTTCACTCTTTTTCCCAGCGTAAATTGCGGTACCTTCAACTTGTTTTAAATTTCGAAGTGCAAAAATTTCTTCCTTTCTTTTGGTAATCAAAACTTCGGAAAGTTGTTGTGCAAGTAGATTCAGTGTAAAATTTAAGCCTGTATTTTCAGAAATGGTAACAGTTTGTTTTAACACTTCATATTCCATACTGAAAACGGCAAATTCATAGTTACCAGCAGGAATATTCTGAAATTTATAATTCCCCGAAGTATCTGTTTTTGTTGAATTTCCCAACGTTGTATTATAAACTTCAGCATTTGCAATTGGTGTGTTGCTAGCTGCAGAAGTAACTTTCCCAGAAATTGAAAATTGTGCAAATGTTGGGGAACTTAGTAGAGCCACCACCAAAATTATAAATAGACTTAAAATTTTTTTTATCATTTTTTTTAATTTCTTCCAGTTTGATTCTGGCAAATTTTAATTAAAATCCTTTAATCGTATCATTAAATGGCAAAAGCCAATCTTTGTGTTTAAAAGATTCTTTTTCTTTTAATAAATCAATTTCTGGATTAACATAGGGCTGGCTCAATCTGCCATTTAGAGCAACATAGCTTTCAGCATAAATAGAGATGTTTTTATGGCCTTGATTTTTAAAGTGATCGCCTAAATATTGGGCGTACTGCAATATAAAATCAGGTTGACCACTCATTTGTTTTTCTTGAAAAGGAGTTAAAAAATCTGTATTGTCCACGTAAAATCTGTTTCCGGTTGTGCCATTAACAACCTTAAATTGTGTGTAGCTAGCTTTTTCCATCAGCATTACGCGCCACGAAAAACGGTAGCCTTGTTCCGTCCAAAAAAGTTCATTTGGATAGGCTAAATATCGCCACGGAAATAAAAGTTGAATTGTAAAAAAAGCGGCTAAAATTGGTAAAACAAATTTGCTTCGATATTGAAATTTTTGAGATTTCCCTTCTTCAGAGGTAATAATAGGTTTCGAAGTAATTCTCGAATAATCGAGTCTTAACAATTTTGAAATAAATTGGATAATCCTATTATGAAAACCTGCATCAAAAAATATTAATGCACTCACAATCATTACATATGGAAACATCCCTATTGGGAATAAAACACGCGTTAATACGTGAAATATTACAACTAATATGAAGGCAAACCATCTAGTAGGTTTATATAAAAGTAGAAATGGAATCGTTAAATCATAAATTGCACCGCTCCAACTAAAAGCATAATGCATCCATTCTTGTTGTAGTAAATCACCCAAAAAAGGCAAATCATATTTTGAAGGTAACCAGATTTTTAACGGCATTGCTTCTAAGAGCCAATCGCTGTTAAGTTTTGCCAAGCCTGCGTAAACATAAACAATACCCAAGATAAGTTTAATGCTATCTATTGACCATTTTGGAATTTTATCAAGTTTTTTCAACGGATTTTTCCAAGAATCCATCGAAAAATAAGTATTTGCTGGAAGGAAAATCATCAAAAAAGCTACGCAACTTATAAAATAATAATGGTTTAAATAGGTAGTTTTATCCATCAACTCTATGTAGGTAAAACTCAAAAAAAATAAAATAATTGAAATTCGATATTTATAACCTAGTGAAACGAAAAGTGCAGAAAGAGCACAAACGGCAAAGATTAAATACGTGTAATTTCCTATGGGCTGCACCCAACTAAAACCGTAATATGTGAAAAAGAATTTTGGTTGAATGTACAGTTTATCAATCCAGCCATTAGCCCAAAACCTTATGATACTTGCCAACATCATTAACCCAAATAAAACACGAAAAACCGCAAGAGGTGCGGCATTCGTTTGGGTTTTTCGATAGGTATTAAGTTTAGACATTTTTAGAAAAAGACTTATTTATTTTGGCGTAAGTCATTGTTTTAATCTCCGTCTGCATCTACATAATCTATGCTTATATCTAAAGCTTGAATCATATCTACCTTTAGATAAATTACATTTCGTTGTAATTCATCATAGGTTTCTAGCATTTTAGAATTATCCATTTGAACTTGTTCAGCAAAATTGTTGTTTAAACTTGACGCTTCTGTTTTGGCTACTTCAAATTGGTTATTGATAAGGTTACTCAAATTTTCCCCGTTTTTTATAGTATTCAAAAAATCTAAATAGGTTTTAAAACTTGGACCAGTTGCACCGCTTTCAAAAGATTTTCCGTTGAAGAAATTTGCACTTGCTTCAATTGCCTTCAGCAATAATTCTTTTGAAAAGTCTTTTTTGTATAACGCTTCAACATTTCCTGGCAACACATTTCCAGAAAATACACCAGCAGGAATTCCAACTTTACCAGCGCGTAAGGCTTTTTCAAAGTAGAAAATATAATCGTTTGTTAATTTATCGACAGCTCCAGAAGCTGATGAACTTGTGTTGGCAACAAAAGTATCGCGATATCCACTTGTCCAACTTGTAAGCACCTCATTGCTTAAGCTTGCAATTGTATTTGAAAGTGTTTGTAGGTAATTTTTGTATCCTTCAGCATTTGCATTTGAAGTATAAAAGGTTACTATTTCGGTATCGGTTGTTGCTAAACCGTTCAACATATAATCCAAGGCAGGAAATCCTTGTTTGTCTATAGTTGACGGTAAAGCAAAATCGTAATTTCCGCTACTAATAAATGCTTCAATTTCGGCAGCATTTGCTGGATAAACATTCAATCTATTTCTAAATCTAACTTCTTCCGCCTTTCCAATCTCAAACATTGAAACTGTTTGAAAGCCTAAATATGCATCTTTCCAATTTGTACGAAGCGTTTGTAAATTTTCGACCGTTGGATTAGTCGTAAAATTTGAAGTACTACTCTGTAAAATAGAAGTTTGGTCTGCGAAGCTTTCATAAGCTGGAACAATGATATTATCTGCCCAATTAGTGAGCATTGCACCACGATCAAAATTATTTGGAGAATCTACAGGCGTGTCACTATCGCTTGAACAAGCAGTAATTACTAGTGCGATTAAAAAAATGAATGTTGTTATTTTGATAAATTTCATTTGAAATGATTTGAAATTAATGAATCTTTAATTTGTAGCTGCCTGTGCTACTGTAAAATTGAATTTTGAAGCAATAGCTTCTGAAACTGCGTCCAATGTTTCTGGCGTAATATCCCAAAAACCATTTTCAGTAGAATTTGTAAGCATATCTAATAATGAATCTACTTCAGATTTTGAAAAAAGTGAGGTGCTTTCATTAGACAATCTTGTAAAACGAAGACTATATACAAAACCATACGCTTCAGAAAGTGCGTGAAAAGCTGCTTCAGGATTACCTTCTGCAATCCTATTTTTTCCAATTTGAAGATAGAAAATTCCACGTGCGGCAATTACAGTTGAAATTTTTTCTTTAATAATAGCTGCTTGCGCATCACGGATTTGATAATTTTTACCAACAATTGCTGCACGGCCTAACTTAAAAGCATTCCAAATATCTTCTGCAATGGTAGAAAAGTCTGTATTATCGTTAACTCTTCCAACGTATTCATTTAAAAAGGCATCGTCCTCTCCAATTGTAAGATTAGGATTTGTGGCATTTGCAGATGAGCCATATAAATAACCATAGGCTTCATCCCACTTATGCTCCATTGTTGTGTAAGACTTGCCTGCTTCAGTTATATTATTGTCGTTATTAGAGCGGTTTTCTCCTTCATCCAAAACTGATGGACTCAAATAATTATTAAGCATTTGATCCGTCATTAAAGCTCCCAATAAGCTTTTTGCAAAAGCTTGATTATATTCCAAACCTTTACCATTAACGTATCGCGTACGTGTACCATCTGCTATTTGTCCGGCCACACCAGGTGATGCTAATGTCGTTCTGTTTGGAAAAACAACTGTTGTTTGTAAGGTTATATAGTCCTCAAAAGTTGCCTTAATTTGTGTGCTCTCGCTAGAATTACTATTAAATAAATCAAACGAAGCTGCTACTTTACTTTTAAGATTTTTATCTGAAGCATTTAAACTAGCATCATTAAAATTGTTTTCGCCCGCTTGATGATTAAACATTGCGCTTATTGAAGATTGTGAAGCATTATCAAAATCTATAAAAGCATTAGCAGTTTCGCCTGCCATTTGAATTCTAGCGGTCTGGCCTTGGAAATCTACAGTAGACTCATTACTACGTTGAAAGTTGTAAAACTCTGGATTAGTTATGTTATTTATTATAATTTGTTCCGAATCATCCGAGGAACAAGAGGCTATCATTATAAAAATTAAGCCAGCAATTGGGAAAAGAATTTTTTTCATTATATTTTATTTAGACCTATTATAAATAGTTTAGTTTTCAGTCCGCAAAAATATAGGAGCAAGTTATTTCTTGCAAGTTTATTTAGATTAAATTTAAATAAAGTTTATGTTAAAATAATGTTTCGAAAAAATGAATTATTTTGAGCTTACCTCCAAGCTGTGTTTATATTGAAGTCTAGCTAAGCCAACCCATTGCAATAGAAGCTTTTTATCATTTTCGGAGAGGTTTCCGTGAATTATGGTGTAGGATTCTAACGGCATTTCACCATCTTCTACCATTTCTATAAATTCTTCCAGCTTATGTTCTTTTTTCTTAACTGAATATGTGCTCCAAGCTGAAGCATCAAAATGTGTTTTTCCATCTTTTATGTGGTCTTCCAACCAAAAAGAAATTGGGGCAATTTCGGAGTACCAAGGATATTTTGTTTGGTTGCTATGACAATCATAACAACTTTCGCGAAGTATTACCTGTACTTCTTCAGAAGGTTTTGTTTCAGCTTCGAAAAGTGCTACGCTTACGTAACCTTCATTATTTTTTTCGGGTCGTATAAATTGAATAACAACGAAAGCCAATAAAGCTACTATTAAAAATATTTTTAAAATCTTCATCTGTAATATTTTTTGAGGTTCGCAAAAGTAAAAATATTATGCAGAATCTTTCTAAATAATAGAAATTGTTTTTAGAAAATATAATTATTGTGGTAAAGAATTAAGGTATGCAATTATAGCCTTTCTAATATCCGAAGCATTTTCTTGCTCCTTTGGCGTGTAGACTTCAACAATGCCAACATTGTCCGCAGTTAAAAAAGGAATATCCAATCCTTTCAAAAGATAATCACTAATAGCTATAGTGTAGATCTTACGATCATTAATTACTTTTTCTTCATTTTTCCAATAACCATTTGTAGTTTTTGTAAAATTATAGCGCTGTAAAAATGCGCCATTTCCTTTTTGTAATTCCCCAAATTCTAAAACCTCTCGTAATAAACTTCCCATTATATTTACCTTTAAAACACTACCGCCAAATGGTAGCGCCCTAAAAATATCAGCTTTTGTAACATCTCCTGTTAGCTTATCATCCAAACGTATTGATCCACCGTTTACAATAGCTCCATCAACTTTGCGATCATAAGCATATGCCATGGATTTTGTAATTAATTCTCCAAAATTTGTTTGCTCGCTCCTATTCGCTTTATCTGTTCCGTCTAAGGGTAAGCTTAATTTGTAAATTACATTTGGTTTTGTTTGTTGTTTTATTTCAATTTTTGGGTTATCCAAAATAGCCTCATTTTGGTCACTTTTCATTGTAATATTACTTTCATCTGCTTTTGATTTATCTTCTTTTTGGTCAGTAGAAGTAGTATTCTCAATTTTTATATCAGAAGTTTTACCTTTTGCTTTAGGCTGAGTAAAAGTGGCTACATTTCTATCTTTATTAGTCTTTTCGGTTATTTTAACTGGCTCTTTTTTGGCGACTACAGTTTTAGTTTGCTTTGTATTTTGGATTGGTTTCGTTTCAGTAACGGTATTATCAGATGTTGGAATAACGTCATTCATTAAACCGCCTTGAATGTCGGTCCATTTTTTAACAACACGATCTACCTTAGCAGAAGATGCAATTTTGCTGGTTACCGGAAAAAGCTCTGAAGCAACATTTAATTGTTTTGTTCTTAGATTGAAAATAACTGTATGGATATAAACGGTCCTTGCGTTTGCATCTGCCTTTGTAATTAGTGTTCTTCCTTGCCTTTCCAACATATTATAATGTTCGTGACCGCCCATTATTAATGGCAACTCACTAAACATAGCGGCAATTTTTATATCTTGATCTATTGCTACGTGGGTTAATCCTACAACAAAATCTGTCTCCTCAATTGCTAAATTATATGCTCTTTCCGATTCTTTGTAAATATCACCATAAGCCACGTAAGGTTTAGGATTTGAAGGTAGCGTAACACCAAATACACCAAATTTAATTTTATTTCCATCAGCACTCACTGCATTAAATGTGGAATAATCTGAAGTTGGTAATGGTGAAAATTGTAATTGCTTTGCAAATGGCTCTAACTCTTTTTCTGTTACGTGGCGAACGTTTGCCGTAGTCCAAGTAAATGTGGACTCATTTATTCTTTTTTGTAATTCTTCTTCACTCAAATCAAATTCGTGGTTGCCAAATGTTGCTAAATCTATTTCCATAGCGTTAAGGACTTCGATCATTTGTTTTCCATTTATTTTTTCGCCATCTAAAGATAAACTACCCAAAACAGAAGGGCTTAAAAAATCGCCCGCCAAGAATAAAAATGTATTTGGAAAGTCGACTTTTATTGAATCTCGAATGTGCGCTACACGTGCTAAGCCACCTACTTCACCATTATTTAGTGGAGCGATTTCATAAACATCATTCATTTGAATAAACTTTAGGGTAATGGCGCCTGTACCTTTTATAATTTCTTCTGGCTGGTTCTGTAATACCTCGCATCCCCCAATGAGCAAGGCCACATAAACTAAAAGTAAAATTTTCTTCATTTAATGATATTTAGTAAAAACTTCAGTTGCTTTGTTATAAGCGCTCTCAAAAGACGTGGGGATTAAATTGCTAGGAACTTTTGCGGCCGTAAAATAGCTTAACATTTTTTCGGTTGGCATGTTTCCTGTTAATTCGTCTTTTGCCATTGGACACCCGCCAAAACCTTGTATAGCACCGTCAAAACGAGTGCAGCCAGCCTTATAGGCAGCATCAATTTTCTCGTGCCAAGCGTTTGGAGTTGTGTGCAAATGCGCACCAAATTCTATGTGGGGAAATTCAGGTATCAAGTTACTAAATAAATATGAAATAACATCGGGTGTAGAAGTTCCAACCGTGTCACTTAGTGAAAGTATATTAACGCCAATATTAGAGAGTTTTTCAGTCCACTGCCCTACTATCTCAACATTCCATGGATCACCATACGGATTTCCAAAACCCATTGAAAGATAGGCTACAACTTTTTTATTTTTTGAATCGGCTAGATTTAATATCTCTTGAAGAGTTTCAAATGATTGGATAATTGTTTTATGCGTGTTTCGCATTTGAAAATTTTCCGAAATTGAAAATGGAAAACCTAAATAATCTATTTCTGGATGTTGCACAGCATCTTCCGCACCACGTGTATTTGCAACAATTGCAAGTAATTTACTATTGGTGTTTGAAAGATCCAACTGAGCAAGAACCTCAGCCGTGTCTACCATTTGTGGAATTGCCTTTGGAGATACAAAACTTCCAAAGTCTATGGTATCAAACCCACAGCGTAAAAGCGATTGTATATACCGTACCTTTTTTTGAGTTGGAATAAATTCTTTGATGCCTTGCATGGCATCTCTTGGACATTCTATAATTTTTATTGGTTGCATTGTTCCAAAGATATAAATTCCAATTGATGCGGAAATCGGATATTTCCAAAAAAAACATATAACACTAAGGTAAAAGTATAAAAATTGCAATACCCACAAATACTACAATCTGCAACCATTTAAGAACTATTCCAATATTTTTTTTCTCTTTCAAATAGTTTGAAATTTGTCCTGCAGCCAATGCAATTGCTGTAAATATTACAAAAGAAACAATCATAAAAGTTATACCTAAAACATAAAATTGCAGCACGGTATTTCCGCCTTTATCCCATAAAAAACCAGGAAAAAAAGCCAAAAAGAAAATCATAACTTTTGGGTTCACCAAATTCATGATAACCCCAGTTTTAAACAGTTGGAAGTATGATTTTTTCGGCGCATTTTCATTTAAAGCAATATCTGAGTTACTTTTATACACTTTATAAGCCAAATACAAGAGATAGCAAGCTCCGAGAACTTTTATTCCGTAAAATATTTCTTCAGAAGCAGTAATAATAGCCGAAAGACCAAAAGCAAGTAATGTTGTGTGCACTATGCAGCCGCTCATGAGACCTGCAGTTGTAGCAATACCACTTTTCGAGCCATTTGTTAACGATTGGGTAAGTACATATATATTATCTGGTCCTGGCGATAATGCCAAGGCAAGCGTTGCAATTGTAAATGAAAATAGTGCTTCTAGCATAAAAGCGTTAATTTAATTTCTTTTCAATAGTGCTTTATTAATATTCCTAACCAACTTAGGACCTTCATAAATAAAACCTGTATAAAGTTGAACCAAACTTGCGCCGGCATCCAATTTATCCAACGCATCTTCTGCAGTATGAATTCCACCCACCCCAATTATAGGGAATCCTTTATTACTATTTTCAGAAAGAAATCGAATAACTTCTGTCGATCGATCTTTTAGAGGCCTACCGCTTAATCCGCCCATTTCTTTTTTGTTATCCGACGTAATTCCTTCTCTGGAAATAGTTGTGTTTGTTGCAATGACACCGTCAATTTTTGTAGTTGAAACAATTTCGATGATATCCAAAAGCTGTTCATTTGTTAAATCTGGAGCTATTTTTAAAAGAATAGGTTTTCTTTTTTTCTTCAAATTATTCTTATCCTGAAGCGTTTGCAATAAATCCGTCAAAGGCTTTTTTTCCTGAAGCTCACGAAGATTTGGTGTGTTCGGAGAACTTACATTTACAACAAAGTAATCTACATAATCAAATAGTGCTTCAAAACAGATAAGGTAGTCGTTTACAGCTTCTTCATTTGGTGTAATTTTATTTTTACCAATATTGCCACCTATTATAATACGATGTCCGTCATCATTAATATCAGATTTTAGGTCTTTGATTGGAGCCGAAGAGTTTTTCAATCTTTCAACAGCAGCTTTAACTCCACCGTTATTAAAACCCATTCGGTTTATAATTGCGCTATCTTCTTTTAACCGAAAAAGTCTTTTTTTCGGATTTCCTTCCTGTGGTTTTGGCGTAACAGTACCTATTTCAATAAAACCAAATCCAAAATTTCCTAATTCTTTGTAAAGCTTTGCATCCTTATCAAAACCAGCTGCAAGGCCAACAGGATTCGGAAATTTTAATCCGAAAATTTCAGTTTCAAGCTTTTTACTTTCAACCTTATACATGCTTCTAAAAATACTTCCGAAGCCAATTTTGTGGGCAAATCTGATTAACGAAAATGTAAAATGGTGAATTTTTTCAGGATCGAAACTGAAAAAAATGGGTCTGATTATACTTTTATACATGGTTGAAAACTGTGTTGCAAAAATAAGCTTTAACTATTTAATATTTTTTGAATAAACTGTAATTTGCAGAACAAAATAATTAAAATGATAACTAAAGAAAAAATAATAAACCGCTTTATAAGTTACGTTACAGTAGATACTGAAAGTGACCCAGAAAGTAAAACTACCCCAAGTACAGAGAAGCAATGGAATCTTGCCAACCAACTAGTTGAAGAACTAAAAGAAATTGGCCTTAGCGATGTTTCCATAGATGAAAATGCATATATAATGGCAACATTACCATCCAATGTTGATAGAAAAATTCCAATAATTGGATTTATATCTCATTTTGATACAACACCGGATTTTACGGGCGCCAATGTTAACCCGCAAGTTATCGAAAACTATGATGGTAAGGACATTATCTTGAATGAAGAAAAAAACATAGTTTTATCTCCAGAAGATTTTGATGATTTATTGCTTTATAAAGGTCAAACAATTATTACAACAGACGGAACAACCCTTTTAGGCGCTGATGACAAAGCTGGAATTACAGAAATTGTGTCTGCCATGGAATATCTAATCAATAATCCAGAAATAAAGCATGGCACAATTAAGGTTGGCTTTACTCCTGATGAAGAAATAGGCCGTGGTGCACATAAATTTGATGTAGAAAAGTTTGGTGCAGATTGGGCCTACACAATGGATGGCAGCCAAATTGGCGAGCTTGAATTTGAAAATTTTAACGCAGCGGGAGCAGTAGTTACCATTCAGGGTAAAATTGTACATCCGGGTTATGCCAAAGGAAAGATGGTAAACAGTATGTACATAGCAACGGATTTTATTAATAGCTTACCTAGACTTGAAACACCAGAACATACCGAAGGTCGAGAAGGTTTTATACATTTATACAGTATTACGGGTGAAGTAGATGAAACACGCTTGCAATATATTATTAGAGACCACGACAGAGGGCATTTTGAGGCGCGAAAGGAAATATTAATAAAATTGGCAGACGAATTAAATAGCCAATATGAAAAAGAACTTGTTAAGGTTGAAATAAAAAATCAATATTTTAATATGCGTGAAAAGATTGAGCCGGTTATGCATATTATTGAAACTGCCAAAAAAGCTATGGAATTGGCAAATATTAAACCAATCTTAAAGCCAATTCGTGGCGGGACGGATGGTGCACAGCTAAGCTTTATGGGTTTACCTTGCCCTAATATTTTTGCTGGCGGCCATAATTTTCACGGGAGATATGAATATGTTCCAGTGGAAAGTATGATAAAAGCGGTTGAAGTAATTGTAAATATCTGCAAGCTAACAGCTGAAGAAAAACCTGAAGTTGTTGTTAAATAGACTATTTATCAAAAAATATTAAATGAAAAGCCCCTTCCAGATTTATCTTTTGAAGGGGCTTTTGATATTTAGTGTAAATGAAAAATCTATTTTTTCTCTATTACGGTAGGGTTTAATTTTTTGCTCATTTCCATAGAAATAGCAGATATTTCAAATTTTATCTTACCTGCACCGCATTCAATAACGCACGTACCATCCTCATAAAGTTCTGCAATTTTACCGTGCAAACCACTTTTTGTGACAACCTTATTTCCTTTTTGTAATGCTGATGCAAATTTTTTCTCATCCTTTCCTTTTTTCATTTGTGGACGTATCAAAAAAAGATACATAACTGCAAATAATAAAATAATTGGAAGATAATCTTGAATGTTTCCCATAATAGAAATTAAAATATTTTCTAATTCAAATTAAGAATTAGGAGTGATTACTTTTGGAGTTCCAACAGCTTCACCATTTTTTGCATTTACAAATGCTTTAATCGTAATAGTTTCTTTACCAGCTTCAGTATTTGCAACTACAGTTACCGTTTTGCTAACTGCATTGGCACCACTTGCATTGTACTTTACCAAAAGCTCACCTGATTCACCAGGAGCAATAGCTTCTTTTGGATATTCTGGCACTGTGCAACCACAGCTACTTGTAGCATTTACAATAACCAATGGAGCTTCTCCAGTGTTCTTAAATTTGAAAACGTGCTCTACTGGTACACCACCTTCAATTGTTCCGAAGTCGAAAGCAGTTTCTGTAAATTCCATTTTTGGAAACTTTCCTGATTCTGCATCGCGGCTTTCAGCTGCAGCTACATTTTCTTCATTCACTTTTTCTGATGCATTGTCTTTACAAGAAGTAAAAGCAAATACAGAAACAACAGCAAGTAATAATATTGATTTTTTCATTATATAAATTTTTAAGTTTTGCGAGGCAAAAGTAGTTATATTTTTAGTTTTAATGAAGACCTCTACCTATTTTCTTTAGTTTCTTTTCTTCTTCAAATTGCTTAACTAATTTGTCCAAAATACCGTTTACAAAGATACTGCTCTTGGGTGTACTATATTCTTTTGAAATTTCAAGATATTCATTAATAGTTGCTCTAACGGGAATTGATGGAAAATATAAAAATTCTGCAATACCCATTTTAAGAATTATCATATCAATATCCGCAATTCTTTCTTGGTCCCAATTAGGTGTTTTTCCTTCAATTTCAGCTTCTAGTTTTTCCGCATTTAAAACAGTTTTTCGCAGTAGTTGTAATGCGTAATCCTTATCATCATCATTTTTATAAAGTTCTGGCAATAATTTTGTCGCAATGTTTTTCGCAGTAAGCTTGTTGAGCATTTTTACCAAAGCTGTATTAACTATCGGAAAGTCGTCCAGCCAAGTAAGACGTTTGTCCTCAATATAATCATATAGCTTTTCATTTGGTGCAACAATGTCTTTGTAGATTTTAATAACCAAATCCCGGTCTTCAGCAAATGTTGTTTCCGTTTTCTCAAGGTAACTTACGTACCATTCTTTTTTTCGTAATTCTTTAAATATAATTGCTACATATTCCGAGTCTTGTTCCCAAAAGTCCAATTTTTTATTTTTGATAGCTTCGGCAAAGGCTGGATTTTCCTCTATTAACAGTAACATTTTATTTTCTAAGAAAATACGGCTTGGATTTTTTTCTTCCTTTGTAGCAAGATGCTTTTTCTGAGATTTATCTAAATATATTTCAGCTTGATGTCTTAACGATATCAGCAATTGTAACATTACTAAATACAAATCCCGCATTTGCTCTATACTGTAAAACAAGAATTTTTCTTGAGCGGCAAGATCGGGTTGCGTTTGTTGGTTTAGCGCATAAATAGATTGCAACGCTTTTACCCTTATGTGTCTTCTTGTAAGCATATTTCTAAGAACTTTTTAGTAATCGAAATTAAATAATTTCGATTTAAGCATTATTAATTAGGCCACTAAATAGAGGCAGATATTAAATTTAAGTTAGCAAAAATAACGATTCAGTTATTTCAAATTATTTTGAAATTACTTCTTTTCGTTACGTCTTGCATCTATATTTTTCTGAGCAATATCAAACGCAGCTTGATGTGTTGTTATACCATTAGCTTCCGCAACTTTTAATATTTCCAAAGTTGTATTATAAATATTTTCAGTCTTTCGGATTATTTCCTGGCGACCATAATTTTCCAGTTCAGCATAAACATTTATTATACCGCCGGCATTAATAAGAAAATCTGGCGCGTATACTATCCCTTTTGTACGTAATAGTGTACCGTGCGTTTTCTCGTTTTCTAATTGATTATTGGCTGCTCCCGCAATAACTTTCGCCTTCAATTGGCTTAAAGTTATATCGTTAATAGTTGCTCCTAAAGCACAAGGACAATAAATGTCCATTTCTTCTGCATATAGATTTTGGCCACCATAAATTTCCACACTGTACTTATCTCTTACATAAGCCAATCTTTCTTGGTTAATATCGGAAATAAACACCTTTGCCCCTTCGTTGGTTAAATGTTCTACAACACCTTCGCCTACATTTCCACAACCTTGCACATAAACTACTTTATCCTCTAAAATATCACTTCCAAAGGCAAATTTTGCTGCGGCTTTCATTCCCATAAAAACTCCGTAGGCAGTAATTGGAGAAGGATTACCAGCTCCACCTTTACTTTCAGAAATACCTGTAACATATGGTGTTACCGTTCTAACCAAGTCCATATCGGCAGTTTCCATTCCAATATCTTCTGCTGTAATATATTTTCCGCCTAGCGAATTAACAAATTCACCGAACTTAAGCATCAATTCTGGCGTTTTTTGGGTTTTTGCATCGCCAATAATAACTGCTTTACCGCCACCTAAGTTTAATCCTGTAATGGCACTTTTAAAAGTCATACCACGAGAAAGACGCAAAACATCATTCAAAGCATCCCATTCGCTTTCATAATTCCACATTCTAGTACCGCCAAGTGCTGGCCCTAAAACCGTATTATGTACTCCAATTATTGCACGCAAACCAGTATCTTTGTCGTTGCAAAACATAATCTGTTCGTGATCGTCAAAAGAATATTGTCCAAAAACAGGAGCTATTTTGTGTAATTCGTTAGCGTTTATTATCTCTGCATTCATTTTTATAAATTTAAATATCTTTTAAAAAGATTGCGCAAAAGTAATTGTTTGTTAACGATTCAAAAAAAAATATACCATTAAAAAGTAAACTTGTTAATAATTGTATCCTTCCCAATAAATAATGGAATTAAAAAAGCTTAACCCCTATTTTTTAAAATATAAAGGTCGCCTACTACTCGGACTATTCATTACAATTATAGCACGTGTTTTTGCGCTAATGGCTCCAAAATTTATTGGAGATAGTGTTGATATTGTTGAAAAATATATTAATGGGGATGTTACAGATTTGGCAGCTGTAAAGCAAGAACTGCTCATAAATATTTTAATAATATTAGGAACAACGTTGTTAGCAGCTTACTTCACATTTTTAATGCGACAAACTTTTATAGTAGTTTCAAGATATATTGAATATGACCTTAAAAACACCGTATATAAACAATACCAACGTTTAAGTTTAAGCTTTTATAAAAATAACCGAACGGGAGATTTGATGAACCGGATTAGTGAAGATGTTGGCAAAGTACGTATGTATGCCGGTCCGGCAATAATGTACAGCGTAACGACACTAACCTTGTTCGTGGTGGTTATTACCTATATGTTTTACAAAAATGCAGAGCTTACACTCTACGCTATTGCGCCATTGCCAATTCTATCGGTTGCCGTGTATAAATTAAGTGTGGCAATAAATAAGCGAAGCACAATTGTTCAACAATATCTTTCAAAACTTACTGCTTATGCACAAGAAAGTTTCAGCGGTATTGGTGTTATAAAAGCCTACGGCATAGAGGCGCGCACAAATACTGGTTTTGTAGAACTTTCCGAAGGTAGCAAGCAAAAAAATATAGATTTAGTAAAAGTACAAGCCCTCTTTTTTCCGCTGATGGTCTTGTTGATTGGCGTTAGTAATATAATGGTAATCTATATTGGCGGAAACCAATTTATAAGCGGTGAAATTGAAAATTTAGGAACAATTGTAGAATTCCTAATTTACGTAAATATGCTTACTTGGCCCGTTGCTGTTGTAGGCTGGGTTACAAGCATGGTACAACAAGCCGAAGCTTCCCAAAAACGTATTAACGAGTTTTTAGATGAGGAACCTGCTATAAAAAATACAGTTTTTGAAAATACGCCAATTAAAGGCGCTATCAAATTTAACCATCTCTCCTTTACATATCCTGAAACAGGAATTAAAGCACTACAGGATATTTCTTTTGAAATTAATCCAGGAGAAACCTTGGCAATTATTGGAAATACAGGTTCTGGAAAATCTACTATTTTAGAATTAATTGGTCGCCTGTATGATGTTCCCGAAGGCCAATTACTGATTGATGAAAAAAACATTAAAAATATCAATTTAGATAACCTGCGCAGTAGCATCGGTTATGTACCGCAGGATGCCTTTTTATTTAGCGATAGTCTGGAAAGCAATATTAAATTCGGTAAGGAAGAAGCTACTTTGGAGGATGTAAAAAAAGCAGCCCAAATGGCTTCTGTTGCTAATAATATTGAAGGCTTTACAAAAGGATACGATACAATTTTAGGTGAAAGAGGGATTACCCTAAGCGGAGGACAAAAACAAAGAGTTTCTATTGCCCGCGCAATTATAAAGGATCCGGAAATATTACTTTTAGATGATTGTCTTTCTGCTGTTGATACAGAAACAGAAGAAGAAATTTTGAATAACATCGAAAAAATTTCAAAAAAGAAAACAACTATAATTGTTAGCCATCGCGTTTCTTCCGCCAAAAATGCTACCAATATTATTGTATTGGAAGATGGTAAAATTATACAGCAAGGCAATCACAATAAGTTGATTAGTACACAAGGCTACTATAAAGAACTTTACGAAAAGCAATTATTAGAAAAAGAAAATGAGGAATAATGTTGAATTATATAGTTTTTTTTTGGATTTTTGGCAATGAAAAGTTAATTATAACATAAAACTATGAGTGATAAATATTCGATGGAGCAAGAAGAAATATTTTCGAAAGTAATGCGTGCAGGAAGACGCACCTATTTTTTCGATGTTAGATCTACAAAGGCAGGGGATTTTTACCTAACCATTACCGAAAGTAAAAAATTTACAAATGACGATGGTTCTTACCATTACAAAAAACACAAAATTTATCTTTACAAAGAAGATTTTAGCGAATTTAAAGATCATTTAGAAGAAATGATTAATTACGTAATAGACGAAAAAGGTGAAGAAGTAATAAGCGAACGCCACCAATCAGATTATAAAAGAGAAGAAGAAGTTGTAGAAACTTCAGCAAAATCTGAAGTAGTTGCCGAAGAAAAAACCGCTGCAAGTTTTACTGATATTGAATTTGATGATATTTAATTTTTAGAATCTATTTAGATTTATTTTTAAGTAAAAGACCATTATCCAAATCATTGGATAATGGTCTTTTACTTTATCCTTATTTTGGAATTAACTTCAAGATAATATGAATCTAGACACTCTATTTTAAAATAGTATCTTTGCCGCTTTTTTAAGCGATAAAACAATGATAAAACTATTTAACAGCTTTACAGAAAATCCAAAAAATGACATACTCTCTGGCCTAACTGTCTCTTTGGCATTAATTCCAGAAGCAGTAGCATTTGCATTTGTAGCTGGAATCGATCCTTTGGTTGGACTTTATGGCGCATTTATAATGGGATTAATTACAGCTTTATTTGGAGGTAGACCAGGAATGATAAGTGGGGCAACAGGCGCAATGGCCGTTGTTATGGTTCACTTAATAATAAAAGGAAATGAAGTTGGATTAACCTTGGACATGCCTGTGAAGTATCTTGGCTTGCAGTGGCTTTTTATTACGTTACTTTTTGTAGGCGCTATTCAAATTATGGCAGGTTTATTTAAATTGGGGAAATTTGTGCGCCTAATTCCTCATCCCGTAATGATGGGTTTTGTTAATGGTCTTGCCATTGTAATTTTCCTTTCGCAACTAGGTCTTTTTAAAAATACAAGTGGTGCTGTGCCACAGTGGCTTACGGGATTTGATCTTTGGATAATGTTAGCACTCGTAGGTCTTACAATGGCTATAATGTTTGGCTTACCAAAACTTACCAAAAAAATACCGGCAGCTCTAATTGCAATAATTGTTGTTGCAGCAATCACTATTTTCGGTAAACTGGATGTTAGTACTGTTGGCTCGTTTATTAGAGATGGCGGCGGAAATGGTTTAGAAGGTGGTCTACCAAGTTTTCAAATGCAAATATTTGGCTTTTTTGATACTTTGACTGGCCATTGGTCTTTAATACTATCAACCGCATTTTTATTAGCGGCAGTTGGATTGATTGAAAGTTTAATGACTTTAAACCTAATTGATGAAATGACCGAAACTCGCGGAAGCGGTAATCGTGAATGTGTTGCGCAAGGTGGAGCAAATATTTTAAGTGGCCTTTTCGGCGGAATGGGCGGCTGCGCAATGATTGGGCAAAGTATTATTAATGTAAGTTCTGGCGGTCGCGGTAGGCTTTCTGGTGTAACTGCTGCAATTGCTTTACTGTGCTTTGTTTTATTTGGCGCTCCGTTAATCGAGCAGATTCCAATCGCAGCTTTGGTTGGCGTGATGTTTATGGTGGTAATTGGAACGTTTGCGTGGAGTAGTTTTAGAATCTTGAACAAAATCCCAATTGCTGATGCTATTGTATTGATAACAGTTTCTGTTATAACGGTTTGGCAAGATTTGGCTATTGCAGTTTTTGTCGGTGTTATTATGAGTGCGTTGGTTTTTGCGTGGAAAAGCGCTACAAAAATTAGGGCGAGGAAACATATTAAAGTTGATGGAACAAAAGTTTATGAAATTTGGGGACCACTTTTCTTCGGAAGTGTACAAGCATTCAACTCAAAGTTTGACTTTGCAAATGATCCAGAATCTATTGAAATAGATTTTATCGAATCTAAAATATCTGATCATTCTGGTGTTGAAGCACTAAGAAATATTGCCAATAAATATATTGATGGTGGAAAGCAGTTAAAGCTGACACATCTAAGCCCAGATTGTAAAAATCTACTTATTAAATGGAATCCAGAATTTGAAACTATTATTGAAAATAGTATTGAAGATCCTCGATATTATGTTGTTTCAAATACTATGGATGCGGATGTTTAGATTGTATCAATCAGTTTTGTAATAGCTGAATTCAACTGTTTTTTCTTTACCTTCCAAAATACCTTGAATTGTTGCTCGCAGCGTATCCTTTTGCTTATTGCTATAAGTTATTATTTTTGGAAAGGAATTATCTTTATTTTCAAAAGTAACTTCATTCAGTTTTGATGAAATCATTTTAAAGCTTACCGGATTTTCACTTTTATCAGTTGCTGAAGCTACTGTCAAAATAATTTCATTATCTTTTTGTTCCAACGCCATTGTTTCAGCGAAAACTGTAGTTTCATTTACTTCAGTATAGCTATAGGCTATGTAAGCGCTGCTATTCTCTTTTGACCAATTTTCCCTTGAAAATTCTTCACCATTTCTAATTTCCCAATTACCTAAAAGCCAATCCAAACTATCAATGTTTTGAAAGTTTTCCGAAGAAGTCGAATTTGTTTGTACGCTTTCCTGTTTGTTATCTTTACAAGAAATAAAAAACATAGGCATAATAAATAAAAGAAGCAATTTCTTCATATCATTAAATTAAAAAACCGACTAATTATATAAATAATCTAATCGGTTTTTGTGTTTTAAAGAGCCGCATCGTCGCGCTCTAAATTTTCTTTGGAATCGCCTCCTTGACTGTGCAATCCATTCTCTTCATCTTTTAATCCTTTGGGTCCGTTTCCTCTTTTAGCTGTATTTCTTCCGGGAACATCCAAATCTTCACCCGCAAAATCTACTTTTTGCTTTCTATCTTTTAATAATTGGTCATCGCCACCGTCACCATGAATGTTATCCTGATTTAAAATATCCTTATCGTGCTTTGTTAATTCAGGATTATAACTTTCTTTCTTTTCTTTATTATCTTTTTCAGTTTTCATAATTTTCTTTTTTTATTTTTCATTTATGCAATTCGCAATCCATTTTCAACTTTTTGAGACGGATTTAAAAGCACTACTGAATTTCCATTTACAGCTCCCAATACCAAGCATTCACTCATAAACTTGCCAATATGTTTTTTTGGAAAATTGACAACTGCAATAACTTGCATACCTATTAAATCTTCTTTTTTATATTCAACAGTAATTTGAGCCGATGTTTTTTTAACACCGATTTCAATACCAAAATCTATTGATAATTTAAAAGCGGCATTTCTAGCTTCGGGAAAATCTTCAACTTCTAAAATAGTGCCGACGCGCATTTCAACTTTTTCAAAATCTTCCCAACTTAAATTATTCATTGGTATTCATTCTTAATTTTTCAATCATTTCTGGGGAAATTGGACCTTGGTCTGCACCGTAAGCATCTACGAGTAAACCTTTTTTATCACCTTGGGTTTCAATTAAATATAATATTGTATTATCGCCTGGATCTGTCATTCCTTCAAAACGGTAAAATTTTATTACTTCAAGATCTCCAGCTTTCCACTGCATTTTGAGCGCTTTAGATTCTATACCTTCTTCTATTAAATTAAAATCTTCAGTAAAGCCTTCTTTTTGTAAATCTTCAATAGCTACTGATAATGATGAATATGAGTTTTTCATGGTTTTAAGTTTAGTTTTTTAAAGTTACAGTTATCACTAGTTAATTACAAGGTTTTATAAATACTTTAGGAAATTGAATGTGTATTTTGATATTGAAACAACTCTATCCTTTTAGAAAAACCAAGGCTTAAATATGTAACTTTAACCTGTAAACTACTACTAACATTTTAAACAATACTAATGTCTAAAACAGAATCCACGATGATGCCGCTAGGCACAAAAGCTCCAAATTTTAATCTATTGAACGCTGTTACGAATAAGTACAATTCATTGAATCAAATTTGTGGTAAAAAAGGAACTGTAATCATGTTTATTTGCAATCACTGTCCTTTTGTAAAACACGTAAATGGAGAAATTGTAAGACTTTGTAATGATTATCGTGTAACAGGTTTTGGTTTTGCAGCAATAAGCAGTAATGATATTGAAAAGTATCCGCAGGATTCTCCGTTAGAAATGTGGCGAACTGCCCAAAATGAAATGTATCCTTTCCCCTATTTATATGACGAAACTCAAGAAGTGGCAAAGGCATATGATGCGGCTTGCACACCTGACTTCTTTGTGTTTGACGCGGACTTTAAATTAGTTTATCGAGGTCAGTTAGATAATAGCCGCCCCGGAAACGGAATTCCTGTTAATGGTAGAGATTTGCGTGAGGCTTTGGATAATATTTTAAATAATAATCCACAACGCAATGACCAAAAACCTAGCATTGGGTGCGGGATTAAATGGAAATAAAGTTCTTAGCTTAATATTTTAGATTTACTTGTTACTATGCAATGCATTTTTGATATGCATAAAATGATGCATACTATGCCAAGCGTACATTAAAGCAATTGTTTTAAGTGTCTTTTCTTCTTTTGAAATATTATGAATATAGGTGCGCTCCCATTCTTTTTCAGTCAACGCTTTCAAAAT
>JBBSOK010000020.1:0-33399 GCA_038259825.1 Flavobacteriales bacterium | reverse complement strand
GCATTAATATGCGCTTCACCAACAGAATCGACGATTACTTTACGTTTTTTAACTGTCTTAGTACTTTTAGCACCTTTTGTGTTAACTTTTGCCATATCTCTAGGGATTATTTAGTTGCTTTTTTCTTGTTAGCAACAGTTTTACGTTTTCCTTTTCTGGTACGAGAGTTGTTCTTAGTTCGTTGTCCTCTTAATGGAAGACCTGATCTATGACGTATACCTCTGTAACAGCCAATGTCCATTAAACGTTTAATGCTTAATTGAACTTCACTACGTAATTCACCTTCGATCTTGAAAGAGCCAACGGCATCACGAATGTTTCCGATTTCATCATCGTTCCATTCACTTACCTTTTTGTCTTCATCAACACCGGCTTTCTTCAGTACATCTTTAGCGCGGCTTCTACCAACACCAAATATATACGTTAACGCGATTACACCCCTTTTTTGTTTAGGAATATCTACACCTGCGATTCTTGCCATAACTTATCCTTGTCTTTGTTTGAACTTTGGGTTCTTTTTATTAATTACATATAATCTGCCTTTCCTGCGAACAATTTTGCAGTCAGCACTTCTTTTCTTTACGGATGTTCTTACTTTCATCTGTCTATTTTCGTTTTAATTGTATTCTTAAGAAATCAATTAAGATTTCAGTTTAATATCTGTATGTAATACGAGCCTTTGATAAATCATACGGGCTCATTTCTAATTTAACTTTATCTCCAGGTAATAATTTTATATAGTGCATACGCATTTTACCTGAAATGTGTGCTGTTACAATATGTCCATTTTCAAGTTCAACACGGAACATTGCGTTAGAGAGTGCCTCTACAATGCTACCATCTTGTTCTATTGCATTTTGTTTTGCCATTTACTTTTTTACAATTTTATTTTTGTTAATCATCAAAACCTTCGTGGTAATGTGACGATCAAACTTTGTGCAATTACCTTGCCAATTACTAGGCAACTGCCTTTCTGTTCTTTCCGCTCTTCATTAAACCGTCATAATGGCGGTTCAATAAATAAGAATTCACTTGCTGCATCGTATCTATAGCCACACCAACCATAATTAGGAGTGATGTTCCACCATAGAAAAGTGCCCATCCCTGTTGGATACCTAATAACTTAACTGCAAAAGCAGGGAAAATTGCGATTAATGCTAAAAAAACAGAACCCGGTAAAGTAATCTGCGACATAATCCTATCTAAATATTCACCAGTTTGACTACCTGGCTTTATACCTGGAATAAATCCACCACTACGCTTAAGATCGTCTGCCATTTTGTTTGTAGGTACAGTGATAGCAGTATAAAAATATGTAAATATTATAATTAAAATTGCAAACACTACATTATACCATAAACCAAATATATCACTAAAGGTAGATTGTATAGTCTGAGCTGTATCACTAGTGCTTAGACTTGCTACCGCTGAAGGAACAAACATGATTGCCTGCGCAAAGATGATTGGCATAACTCCAGATGCATTTAATTTAAGGGGAATAAATTGTCTTGCGCCGAATATATTTTTTTCATAATCACCACTAGCTGTTCTCCGAGCATATTGCACAGGTATTTGTCGTACCGCCATTACAAGCATTATTGATAATAATATAATTACAAACCATATTACTAATTCAATAAGTATCATTATTAAGCCACCGTTAGATGCTAGCACTCTAGAAGCAAATTCTTCAGCAAAAGACTGAGGTAACCTAGCGATAATACCTACCATAATAAGTATCGATATACCGTTACCAATACCTTTATCTGTAATCTTTTCTCCCAACCACATTGCGAAAATACAACCTGTTACTAATATAATAGTAGAAGATACGTAGAACCAAGCAGTTTGTCCAACAACAAAAGCTTCTGCTGGCACACCTAAAGCAGATAAACCTGCTAAATAACTAGGAGCTTGAACCAAACATATACCGATAGTTAACCAACGAGTAATTTGATTGATTTTCTTACGACCGCTTTCTCCTTCTTTTTGTAATTTTTGAAGATATGGAACAGCGATCTGCATTAACTGAACCACAATAGAAGCTGAAATGTATGGCATAATACCCAACGCAAAAACAGAAGCTTTAGCAAAAGCTCCTCCTGTAAATGCATTTAATAAACCGCCGATTCCACCTGCGTCAAATTTTCCTGAAAAGGAAGCCAATTGGTCAGCATCTATTCCTGGTAACACTACATGCGCTCCAAAACGATAAACCAACAATAACGAAAGTGTAAGAAGAATACGATTACGCAATTCTTCTATCTTCCAAACATTTTTTAAGTTCTCAATAAATTTCATTGGTAGGTTAATTACAATGTTACTACTGCACCACCTGCAGCTTCAATAGCTTTTTGTGCTGTGGCAGTAAATTTATGCGCTGTTACAGATAATTTAGCTTTAAGCTCTCCTCTTCCTAGAATCTTAACCATTTCATTTTTACCAACAAGACCCAAACTTACTAAAGTTTCAAAATCTATAGTATCAGTAATTTTTTTATCGTCAACAAGCATTTGTAATACGTCAAGATTTACACCTTGATATTCTTTACGGTTAATGTTTGTAAAACCAAACTTAGGAACACGTCTTTGAATTGGCATTTGCCCACCTTCAAAACCAATCTTCTTGGAATATCCAGAACGCGACTTAGCACCTTTATGACCACGAGTTGCAGTACCACCTTTACCGGTACCTTGGCCACGACCAATACGCTTAGCTGCATTTTTAACCGAACCTTTTGCAGGTTTTAAGTTGTTTAAATTCATCTTATAATTTCTTAAACGGTTTCAACAGAAACCAAGTGTCTAACTTTATTTATAATACCCATAACTGTTGGGGTATCGTCGTGCTCTACAGTTTGGTTCATTTTGCGTAAACCAAGTGCAAGCATATTTCTTTTCTGATTTTCAGGACGCTTAATAACGCTCTTTACTTTTGTAACTCTAATTTTTGCCATCGTCGTTGATTTTTATCCTTTAAAAACTTTTTCAAGGGAAATACCACGTTGTTTTGCAACTGTTACGGCACTTCTCATTTGTAATAAAGCATCAAAAGTAGCTTTTACCACATTGTGTGGGTTAGATGATCCTTGAGATTTTGATAATACATCGTGAACACCAACTGCTTCCAATACCGCACGTACCGCACCACCTGCAATTACACCAGTACCTGGTGCTGCTGGAATAAGGTTTACACGAGCTCCGCCGTATTTACCTTTTTGTTCGTGAGGTAATGTCACTTTGTTAAGTGGAATACGAACAAGGTTTTTCTTTGCATCTTCAATAGCTTTCGCGATCGCGCTTGCTACATCTTTAGACTTTCCGAGACCTTGACCTACCACTCCATTTTCGTCACCAACAACTACTATAGCTGAAAATCCGAAGGCTCTACCACCTTTTGTTACTTTTGTAACACGTTGTACACCTACAAGACGATCTTTTAATTCTAGACCTCCCGGTTTTACTAACTCTACGTTTTTATAATCTTGATACATATTGCTTAAAATTTAAGGCCACCTTCTCGTGCACCTTCAGCTAATGATTTTACTCTTCCGTGATATTGGTACCCACCTCTGTCAAAAGCAATGGTACTAACACCAGCTTTTACAGCTTTTCCGGCAAGTGCCTTTCCTACCATATTGGCAGCTTCTGTTTTGTTCGCTTTAGATACGTCAATATCTTTATCTCTTGAAGATGCAGCAGTAATGGTTTTACCACTTACATCATCAATTATTTGCGCATAGATTTCCTTATTGCTTCTAAAAACAGCTAAACGCGGACGTTGTTCTGTTCCATCAACAGTTTTACGAATACGAGAACGAATACGATCTCTTTTCTCTTTCTTTGATAATGCCATAATCTTATTGCTTATGCAGATTTACCTGCTTTTCTTCTTAATTGTTCACCAACAAACTTAATACCTTTTCCTTTGTAAGGTTCTGGCTTACGGAAACCGCGTATTTTTGCTGCTACTTGGCCAACAAGTTGTTTGTCAAAAGACGTTAATTTTATTACTGGGTTTTTACCTTTTTCAGAAATGGTTTCTACAACTACTTCTGGAGCGATATCCAAAACTATGTTATGAGAGAAACCTAAAGCAAGATCTAATTTTTGACCTTGATTTGAAGCACGATAACCTACACCAACTAATTCTAATGACTTAGTCCAACCTTCAGTTACACCTAAAATCATATTATTTACAAGTGCTCTATAAAGCCCGTGTTTTGCACGTTCATTCTTTAGATCTGAAGACCTTTCTACAATTACTTGTCCTTCTTCAACTTTTACGGTAACATCAGAAAATTCTTGCGTTAGCGTACCCATTTTTCCCTTTACAGTTATTAGGTTGTCTTTTACATCAACCGTAACTCCTGCCGGAATGTTTACTGGATTTTTACCTATTCTTGACATTTCTTTCTGTTTTTAGTATACGTAACATAAAACTTCACCACCAACATTTTGAGCTTTTGCTTGCTTACCTGTCATAACTCCCGCAGAAGTTGAAACAATTGCAATACCCAATCCGTTTAGTACACGCGGCAATTCGCCTGAACCAGCATATTTACGTAAACCTGGTTTACTTATTCTAGCAATTTTCTTAATTACTGGATCCTTTGTAAGCTTATCATATTTTAAAGCGATTTTGATAGTGCCCTGTGGCTTATCATCTCCTTCAAATTTATAGCTAAGGATGTAACCTTGATCAAACAAGATTTTAGTAATTTCTTTTTTAAGCTTGCTAGCAGGTATTTCTACCACTCTATGACCAGCGCTTACTGCATTTCTAACTCTCGTTAGGTAATCCGCGATTGGATCTGTATTCATATATATTAATTTGCGGATGTGGTTTTCTATCTATCTATTGTTAGAATCGAACCTTCAACCAATTTATATTCAAATTGTCGTAGAATACTACGATTTGGTATGTTAACTGAAATTAGCTAACAAAATTCTATATTACCAAGATGCTTTGCGAACACCAGGAATTAAACCTGAATTTGCCATTTCACGGAAAATAACTCGTGAAATACCGAATGTTCTCATATAACCACGTGGCCTTCCTGTCAATTTACAACGATTGTGTAAACGTACTGGAGAAGCATTTTTTGGTAATTTTTGTAAACCTTCCCAATCTCCAGCTTCTTTTAAAGCCTTACGTTTAGCTGCATACTTTTTTACTGTTGCTTGTCTCTTAACCTCACGGGCTTTCATTGATTCTTTTGCCATCTCTTAGTTCTTTTTAAATGGTAAACCCAATTGTGTTAATAATGATTTTGCTTCCTTATCAGTATCGGCAGTTGTAATGAAAGTGATATTTAAACCTTCAATTTTCTTTACTTTGTCGATATCGATTTCTGGAAAAATTATTTGCTCTGTTACTCCAAGCGAATAATTTCCTCGGCCATCAAAACCACTAGCTTTAATTCCTCCGAAGTCGCGAACCCTTGGCAGAGCAGATGTAATAAGTCTGTCTAAAAACTCAAACATACGCTCTCCACGTAAAGTAACTTTGGTACCAATTGGCATACCTTTACGCAATTTGAAGTTTGCAACATCCTTTTTAGATATTGTAGCAACTGCTTGCTGTCCGGTAATTTTACCAAATTCTTCGATAGAATAGTCTATCAATTTTTTATCTGCTACTGCAGCACCTACTCCTCTAGATACAACAATTGCTTTAAGTTTTGGAACCTGCATTACATTCTTGTAACCAAATTCTTCGGTAAGCGCCGTAATTACACGGCTCTTATATTCGTCTTTAAGTCTTGGTGAATAATCCATAACTATATTGCTTGATTCGATTTTTTAGAAATACGTACTTTCTTGCCGTTTTCCATTTTATAACCTACACGTGTTGCTTTTCCAGATTTTGCATCTACCAACGATAGGTTTGAAATATGTATAAGTGCTTCTTTTTCTGTAATTCCACCTTGAGGATTTGCCGCACTTGGCTTCTCATGTTTCTTTACCATATTAACACCTTCTACAATTGCTTTGTTCTTCTCAATAGCCACGCGTAATATTTTACCTTCGGCACCTTTGTGGTCTCCTGCAGTAACTACTACATTGTCTCCTGATTTTAATTTAAGCTTTCCCATTTTAACTATTGCGTATTAAAGCACCTCTGGTGCCAATGATACTATTTTCATAAATTGTTTATCACGAAGCTCTCTTGCTACTGGTCCGAAAACACGGGTACCTCTCATTTCACCTTGCGGGTTTAACAATACGCACGCATTATCATCGAAACGGATATAAGAACCATCGGCTCTTCTAACCTCTTTCACGGTACGAACCACAACTGCTGTAGAAACTGCACCTTTCTTAATGTTTCCGTTTGGAGTAGCTTCTTTTACAGTAACTACTATCTTGTCTCCAATTGAAGCATATCTTCTTTTGGTACCGCCTAATACACGAATGGTAAGTACTTCCTTAGCACCTGTATTGTCTGCAACTTTAAGTCTTGATTCTTGTTGTAACATAATTACTTCGCTCTTTCAATTATTTCTACTAATCTCCAACACTTGGTTTTACTTAAAGGTCTAGTTTCCATAATCCTTACTGTATCGCCTTCGTTGCAGTTGTTTGTTTCGTCGTGTGCCACGTATTTCTTCGTTTTTAACACGAACTTTCCGTACATCGGGTGTTTTACTTTTTTAACCTCGGCAACAACAATAGACTTATCCATTTTGTTACTGGTTACTACACCTATACGTTCTTTTCTTAAATTTCTTTTAATTTCTTCCATCTTGTAAAGGGTACCGTTACTGTACTTCTCTTTTAGTTAATTCTGTCGCAATTCTTGCTACATCTCTTCTATGAGATCTAAGTTGAATTGGGTTTTCCAGCGGTGAAATGGTATGAGCCATTTTAAGGTCAGTGAATGCCTTTTTAGCAAGTACAAGTTTTTCTTGTAAATCTGCTGTTGCTGTTTCTTTTATTTCAGATTGTTTCATAATAATACTTTCTAAAAATTAAGCTTGAAAATCCCTTGACATTACAAACTTGGTTTTTACCGGAAGTTTTTGAGCCGCTAAGCGCAATGCTTCTTTTGCTGTTTCTAAAGGCACTCCGGAAACCTCAAACATTATTCTGCCTGGCTTTACCACTGCAGCCCAATATTCTACGGATCCTTTACCTTTACCCATACGTACCTCAAGAGGTTTTTTAGTAATAGGCTTATCTGGAAAAATCATAATCCAAATAGATCCCTCCCTTTTCATAAAACGCGTTGCCGCGATACGAGCTGCCTCAATTTGACGGGCAGTTAGGAAACTTGAATCTAAAGATTTTATACCAAAAGTTCCGTAAGCTAATTGGTTACCGCGTTCGGCGTTACCCTTCATACGGCCCTTCATCATTTTCCGATACTTTGTTCTTTTCGGTTGTAACATTTTCTGTTCTCTTTTAATAATTACTTTCTACGACGTGGTTTGCTACCACCTCTTGAATTTTGACCTTTTCCGCCACCTTTTTTGTCGGTAGTCATACCTACAAGCGGAGAAAGATCTCTCTTGCCATAAACTTCGCCATTCATAATCCAAACTTTCACACCCAATCTACCATAAGTAGTATGAGCTTCAACCAATGCGTAATCTATGTCTGCTCTAAACGTTGATAATGGAATACGTCCTTCTTTATAACCTTCAGAACGTGCCATTTCAGCACCGTTTAATCTGCCAGAAATTTGTACTTTAATACCTTCTGCATTCATACGCATTGTAGCTGCAATTGCCATTTTAATAGCACGACGATACGATATCCTGCTTTCAATTTGACGCGCAATGCTAGAAGCTACTAAAAATGCATCTAATTCTGGACGTTTAATTTCGTGAATGTTTATCTGAACTTCCTTATCTGTAATTTTTTTAAGCTCTTCTTTTAACTTATCTACTTCCTGACCACCTTTTCCGATAATGATACCAGGACGGGCAGTGGTTATAGTAACGGTTATAAGTTTAAGTGTGCGCTCAATAATTACACGTGAAACACTAGCTTTAGCTAAACGAGCATGTATATACTTTCTAATCTTATGATCTTCGGCAAGCTTATCGCCGTAATCATTACCTCCGTACCAGTTGGATTCCCAACCTCTAATGATACCTAAGCGATTTCCGATTGGATTTGTCTTTTGTCCCATTTAATTACTTGCTTTGTGTTGTGTTATCTTTAGCCCCTAAAACCAATGTTACGTGGTTGGAACGTTTTCTAATTCTATGTGCACGGCCTTGTGGTGCTGGCCTAAGTCTTTTAAGCATTGTTCCGCTATCAACTCTTATTTCCTTAACAAAAAGATCTGCCTCTTCAACATTTCCCTCTTCATTTTTTGCCTGCCAATTTGCAATTGCAGAAAGCAATAACTTTTCAAGCTTACGAGATGACTCTTTTGAACTAAACTTAAGGATATTAAGCGCTTTGTCTATTTTTTCACCACGAACCAAGTCTGCCATTAGGCGCATTTTTCTTGGTGACGTAGGGCAATTGTTCAATTTAGCTAAGTAAATAGTCTTCTTAGCTTCCTTGATTTGCTCTGCTCTTTCTCTTTTACGAACTCCCATGGCTTATTTTTTACCTTTGTTTTTAGCACCTATATGACCACGAAATGATCTAGTCGGTGAAAATTCTCCTAATTTATGTCCTACCATGTTTTCAGTTACATATACAGGAACAAATTGTTTCCCGTTATGGACTGCGATGGTTTGACCAACGAAATCTGGAGTTATCATTGAAGCACGTGACCAAGTTTTGATAACGGTCTTCTTGTTGTCGTCCACATTTTGCTGAACTTTCTTATCTAATTTGAAATGAACGTACGGTCCTTTTTTTAACGATCTTGCCATAACTTATTTCTTTCTACGTTCTATAATATATTTGTTACTAGCTTTAGTCTTAGTACGTGTTCTGTATCCTTTAGCAGGTATACCATTACGCGAACGTGGGTGACCTCCAGAAGACTTACCTTCACCACCACCCATTGGGTGATCTACAGGATTCATCACTACTGGTCTTGTACGTGGACGTCTGCCTAACCATCTGGATCTACCAGCCTTACCACTAACCAATAATTGGTGGTCACTGTTAGATACAGCACCGATAGTAGCCATACAGGTAACAAGTATCAATCTTGTTTCGCCAGAAGGAAGTTTTACCGTAGCATACTTACCATCGCGCGCCATAAGTTGCGCAAAAGCTCCAGCACTACGAGCCATAACGGCACCTTGACCTGGACGTAATTCAATACAAGAAATGATTGTTCCTAAGGGAATGTTTGCAAGTGGCATAGCATTTCCAATTTCTGGAGCAGCATCTGAACCTGAAACAATATTCTGATCTACTTTAAGACCGTTTTGAGCAATTACGTAACGCTTCTCACCATCTTGGTAATTAAGCAATGCAATAAATGCAGTACGGTTTGGATCGTATTGTATAGAGGCAACTGTAGCAGGAATTCCTGTTTTGTCTCTTTTAAAATCGATTATTCGATATTTCTTTTTATGACCGCCACCAATGTAGCGCATTGTCATTTTACCTGTTTGATTTCGACCACCAGATCGCTTGTTCGGAGCTAATAAACTTTTCTCCGGCTTATCAGTCGTAATGGCGTCGAAACCATTTACAACCCTAAAACGCTGACCTGGGGTGATAGGTTTTAATTTTCTTACTGACATTTTTGTCTAATTAAATCTAGATTATTCTAGATGTTATTGTAAAAATCTATTGTATCACCTTCCGCCACCTGTACAATTGCCTTTTTATAAGCATTTGTTTTACCAGTTTGAACACCTGTTTTTGTATAACGGGTCTTCCTATCGGGGCGGACATTTAATGTGCGAACTTTTTTAACAGAAACTCCGTAAGTGGCCTCAACCGCTTTCTTGATTTCTACCTTATTCGCCTTTGGATTTACTATAAAACCGAAAACATTTTTGTCCTCAGCATCTTTTGTAGCTTTTTCCGTAATTATAGGTTTTATTAAGATACTCATCTTGCTTCTATTTACTTAAATTCTGTTCAATTCCTTCCAAAGAACCTTCAAACAACACCAAGCTGTTTGCGTTCAAAATGCTGTAAGTACTTAATTGTGAGTTAGTTATAACTTCAGTACCTTTCAAATTGCGCGAGGACAAATATACATTATTATTTAACTCTCCCAACACAAATAAAGATTTTTTATCCGCAAGACCTAAAGTCTTTAAAACTGCAGTAAAATTCTTTGTCTTTGGAGCGTCAAAGTTAAGATCCTCTATCACAACAATTGCGTTATCACTAGCTTTCATACTAAGTGCAGATTTACGTGCCAAACGCTTTAAATTCTTGTTTAATTTAAAAGAATAGTTTCTTGGTCTTGGACCAAACATACGACCACCGCCTTTAAATATACCAGACTTAATACTACCCGCACGAGCAGTACCTGTTCCTTTTTGTTTTTTAATCTTTCTGGTAGATCCTGAAATTTCAGCACGTTCTTTAGCTTTATGCGTACCTTGACGTTGATTGGCAAGATATTGCTTTACATCTAAATAAACAGCGTGATTATTAGGCTCGATACCGAAAACATCTGAAGAAAGTTCAACTTTCCTACCTGTGTCTTTTCCGTTTATGTCTATTACAGCTACCTTCATTATTTCTGTATCATTAGATAAGCGTTTTTATGGCCAGGAACACATCCTTTTACCACAAGCAAGTTCTTTTCTGGAACTACTTTTAAAACTCTTAAGTTTTCAACTTTCACTTTTTCATTACCCATCTGCCCTGCCATGCGCATACCTTTAAATACCCTTGCTGGGTAAGATGCAGCACCAATAGAACCTGGAGCTCTCAAACGGTTATGTTGACCGTGAGTTGCTTGACCCACACCACCAAAACCGTGACGTTTAACTACACCTTGAAATCCTTTACCTTTTGAAGTTCCGGAAATATCCACGAACTCACCTTCGATAAAATGTTCAACAGTGATAGAATCACCTAATTTAAATGTTTCTTCAAATCCTTGGAATTCGGCGACTTTGCGTTTTGCAACGGTTCCTGCTTTTTTAGCGTGCCCTTCGGCAGCTTTAGTAACAGTCTTCTTGTCATCGAAACCAAGTTGAAGAGCATTGTACCCGTCAACCTCTTTGGTTCTGACTTGGGTGACAACACAAGGGCCTGCTTCTATAACGGTACATGGCATGTTTTTGCCGTTCTCGTCAAAGATGCTGGTCATCCCTATCTTTCTTCCAATTAACCCAGACATATTTATATAATTAAAAATTATGAATTCAGATTGTAAAAGTCGGTTCTTACAACTCTTCCTTCGTTTAAATTTATTTCAAAATAAAAGGGATCAAAATAAATTCGATCCCGAATATTATTTTTTCCGTTTTTCCTTCGCTAACAAGCTTAGGACATGTTTTTCGACTCCGTTCGGAAACCGAATATACTACAAAAACTATACTTTTATTTCCACTTCAACACCACTTGGCAACTCTAACTTCATAAGAGCGTCAATTGTTTTTGAAGAAGAACTGTAAATATCCAACAGTCTCTTATAAGAGCTAAGCTGAAATTGTTCTCTACTTTTCTTATTTACGTGAGGACTACGCAACACTGTAAATATTTTCTTGTGAGTTGGTAATGGAATTGGTCCAGTTACAACAGCACCCGTATTTTTTACGGTCTTTACGATTTTTTCAGCAGATTTATCCACTAAATTGTGATCGTACGATTTTAGTTTTATTCTTATTTTTTGACTCATAGCTGAAATATTACTCGTTTGCTGTTCCTTTTGCTGCAGCTATTACACTTTCTGAAATATTAGAAGGTGTTTCTGCATAATGTGAAAATTCCATTGTTGATGTTGCGCGACCTGAAGATAATGTTCTTAACGTAGTTACATAACCGAACATTTCAGAAAGTGGCACGGTACCTTTAACAACTTTAGCTCCTGCCCTATCGCCCATACTACTAATAGTACCGCGACGACGGTTAAGGTCACCAACTATATCACCCATGTTTTCTTCAGGCGTAATAACCTCAAGTTTCATAATAGGTTCTAATATTACAGCTCCAGCTTTTCTTGCAACTTCCTTGAAACCCATCTTCGCAGCGAGTTCAAAAGAAAGTGCATCAGAATCGACAGCATGGAAAGAACCGTCCTTCAACGTTACCTTCATACTATCAACCTCGAAACCTGCAAGAGGTCCATTTATCATTGCTTGTTTGAAACCTTTTTCTACCGAAGGAATAAATTCTTTAGGAACGTTACCACCTTTTACGGCATTAACAAATTCTAATCCTATAGCACCTTCTGCAGCTGGCTCCAATGTAAATACGATATCAGCGAATTTACCACGACCACCAGATTGTTTTTTGTAAACTTCACGGTGATCTGCAACTCTTGTAATAGCCTCCTTGTACTCAACTTGTGGTTGACCTTGGTTTACTTCAACTTTAAATTCGCGACGTAAACGGTCAACAATAATATCCAAGTGAAGCTCACCCATTCCAGAAATAATCGTTTGGCCAGAAGCCTCATCAGTTCTCACTTGAAATGTTGGATCTTCTTCAGCTAACTTAGATAAAGCCATACCCAATTTGTCAACATCAGCTTTAGTTTTAGGCTCAACCGCGATACCAATAACAGGATCTGGAAAGTCCATACTCTCTAAAACGATTGGATGTTTTTCATCAGACATAGTATCACCAGTCTTAATATCTTTAAATCCTACAGCGGCCCCAATATCTCCGGCCTCGATAAAATCGATAGCGTTTTGCTTATTGGAATGCATTTGATAAATACGTGAAATACGCTCCTTTTTACCTGAACGGTTGTTCAAAATGTAAGATCCTGCATCTAAACGTCCAGAATATACACGGAAAAAAGCTAAACGACCTACGAAAGGATCGGTTGCAATTTTAAATGCAAGTGCTGCAAATGGAGCAGTTACATCTGGCTTTCTAAGTTCCTCTTTTTCTGTATCTGGGTTAATACCTATAATACCTTCTTTATCGGTTGGTGCAGGTAAATAACGACATACAGCATCTAAAAGAAATTGAACACCTTTATTTTTGAATGAAGAACCACAAACCATCGGGATAATACTCATATCCATAACAGCAGCACGAAGTGCAGCGTGAATTTCATCTTCTGTAATAGAAGACTCATCCTCCATATATTTTTCAAGCAAATTTTCATCATAAGCGGCAACTTCTTCAATAAGTTTACCTCTTAACATTTTAGCTTCAGCTTTTAACTCCTCAGGAATATCGATAACATCAAATGTAGCACCGAATGAATCATCGTGAAAAATAACCGCACGGTTCTTCACTAAATCTACAATACCTCTAAAGTTTTCCTCGTCACCAATATTTAATACAATTGGCACAGCATTACTGCCCAACATATCCTTAACTTGCTGACAAACCTCTAGAAAGTTTGCACCTTGACGATCCATTTTGTTAACAAAACCAATACGTGGCACTTTATAGTTATCAGCCAACCTCCAGTTAGTTTCAGATTGTGGCTCAACACCATCAACTGCACTAAAAAGGAAAACCAACCCATCAAGAACACGTAAGGATCTATTTACTTCAACAGTAAAATCTACGTGACCAGGAGTATCGATAATATTAAAGTTGTAATCTTTTGTTTCTGGAAGCTCCTTGGCATTTTCCATAGGGAATTTCCAAGTACAAGTAGTAGCTGCAGAGGTAATTGTAATACCACGCTCTTGCTCTTGCTCCATCCAGTCCATAGTTGCTGCACCATCGTGTACTTCACCAATTTTGTGACTTACACCCGTGTAAAACAATATACGTTCCGTAGTAGTGGTTTTACCCGCATCAATATGCGCAGCAATACCAATATTTCTTGTGTATTTTAAATCTCTTTGTGCCATTTTTTAGAATCTGAAATGTGAGAATGCTTTGTTAGCTTCCGCCATTTTATGTGTATCCAAACGTTTTTTAACTGCTGCACCTTCTTCTTTGGCAGCTGCTAAAATCTCACCTGCAAGTTTTGCAGCCATGGATTTTTCGTTTCTTTTTCTTGAGTATGTAATTAACCATTTCATTGCGGTTGCAATCTTACGGTCTGGACGAATTTGCATTGGTATTTGAAACGTTGCTCCACCAACCCTACGACTACGCACTTCTACGTGAGGCATAACGTTAGAAAGCGCATCTTTCCAAAGCTCTAAAGCTGTTTTTTCTTCGTCTGTTTTTTTTGAATCTACAATGTCAATTGCATCATAGAAAACTTTGAAAGCCACACTTTTTTTACCATCCCACATCATGTTATTTACAAAACGGGTTACCAATTGGTCATTAAACCTTGGATCTGGCAAAAGAGGTCTTTTCTTGGCTGCTCTTTTTCTCATTTGTTTGTTTGTTTTTTGTTAATCGTGACTAAAATTTATTTAGACGAAAAACACGTTTTCAATGTTACTTCTTCGGGCGTTTTGCTCCGTATTTAGACCTTCTTTGTGTACGGCCTGCAACACCAGCGGTGTCCAATGCTCCACGCACAATGTGATATCTAACACCTGGCAAATCCTTCACCCTTCCACCTCTAACCAATACTATCGAGTGCTCTTGAAGATTGTGACCTTCGCCCGGGATGTATGCGTTCACTTCCTTACCATTTGTCAAACGTACACGCGCTACTTTACGCATTGCAGAGTTTGGTTTTTTAGGTGTAGTTGTGTAAACACGCGTACATACGCCACGACGTTGAGGGCACGATTCCAAAGCAGCCGATTTACTCTTCTTGGTTATTTTGGTTCTACCTTTACGTACTAATTGTGAAATTGTTGGCATAAAATAATTGCTATTTACTGTTTAAAAATAAAACACCCCTATTTTAAGGGGATGCAAATGTAGAAAATATTTTCAAGTATTCAAATCTTAATTGATTAAATTTCAATAATTTTCGAAAAATATTTTGCGCGTTTATTTTTTCAAAGATACAAGAAGACATTTTAGACATTCATATAGGCTTCAAAAATGACAGATTTCAGTAAAATTATAATTAGAATATACCTCAGTTTTATAAAATTTACATTAGATATTTCTTCTGAAAAATAAAAAGAAGACAAAAATATGATAACTCACTTTCTAACGTTAGATTTATACCCCTTAAATGTGCTTTTTTGAAAGGATTATTAATTTTCATTCTATACCTTAATATATATACCTATAGTATTGGTGATTTATATTCCCAACAATTATCCCTAGAAATTTCTGCTGAAAAAGAAATATCCAAAACATTATTCGATTCCCTACAGGTAAAATTAAAATTCAAAGATTACCGCAGTTTAAAATTTGAAAGCGATACCATTTTAAACAAACTTCAACAGTCTGGATATTTAGACAGCCAACTACGAAAATTTCAAAAAATAAATGATACTTTATTTAATGCAAATTATTTTATTGGAAAAAAGTATGATGAAATCCAAATTTATTATTCTACAGCCGACTTTACCAAAAAAGAGCTTCAACAGTTTTCAAAAAATATTACAGATACATATTTTTTTATACCAATATCTCAAATTGAATTAATACTTCAAAAGTTAGTAACCTTAAAAACGTTGGATGGAAATGCTTTTGCAAAACTTTCACTTTCAAAAATAACCAAAAATGAAAACTCACTATCAGCTACTCTTTTATTCGACGGGAAAGAAAGGAGGATTATAGATTCATTAGTCATTAAAGGTTACGAAAAATTTCCAAAATCTTTCCTGCAATATTACGCAGGTATAAAAAAAGGGAAAACATTCAACCAGAAAAAATTAATAGACCAAAATGAAATTATAAATAGCTTAGGGTTTGTTCAAACTACAAAATCACCAGAAGCTCTATTCCGAAAGGACAGTACTATTGTTTACTTCTATTTCAAAAAGCAGAACAACAATCTTTTTGATGGTATTATAGGTTTCGCAACAAATGAACAAACTCAAAGACTAGAATTTAATGGTTATCTTAATTTAGAACTTAATAATAACCTTAATTTTGGTGAACAATTACTATTAAATTATAAGGCAGACGGAAATGACCAAAAAAACTTTAGGGTAAAAACAGTTTTACCGTATATACTTAAATCACCTTTTGGGCTAAGCGCGGAGTTGGCTATATTTAAAAGAGATAGTACATTTTCAACAACCGATCAGCAACTACGACTCTTATATCAAGCTAGTCCATCAATATCTGGCTATGTGGGATACAAAGGTTATGAATCCAGTAATTTATTAGATGATCCAAATGCAGCAAATAATGTACTTGACTATAAATCTAAATATTTTCTTGGCGGTGGTGAATTTAAAAAGTATCAAAATAGAAATCTATTCCCACTAAAAACCATCATAGGCATTAGCACAGAATTTGGAAAACGAGATTTAAAAGAATCAAGCGACAATCAATTTAGAATAAGTAGTACATTATCCAATATCTTCAATCTGAATTTTAATAATTCAATTTTTGTGCAAAATACAACTAGTGTTTTGTTTAGCGAACAATACCTTGTAAATGAGCTCTACAGATTTGGAGGAATAAATAGTATTCGTGGTTTTACCGAAAATAGTATTGACGCATCTTTATTTTCAATAATAAATACAGAATACAGATATCTTTTAAACAATACAATTTACATACACAGCATTATAGATCTTGGTTACTTTGAAAATGAAGTGCTAGACTTGAAACAAAAATTATACAGTTTTGGACTAGGTCTTGGCTTTAATACAAAAGCTGGAATTTTCAAATTTAACCTCGCTAATGGAAATTTAGAAAATCAAGATTTTAAATTTTCGAATACTAAAATTCACATAAGTTTGAGCAGTAGATTTTAGTTAAGATAACAATAGCTTAACGTTAATTCAAAACAAAATCTAAAATTTAGGCGGAAAAGTTTGTGTAATTAACTTTTTATTGTGATTTTTGGCGTTGGCTAATTCAAATAATATATAAAATGAAAACAAAGTTTAGTGGAATTCTAACACTTTTACTAGTGTTAGTTGTGCAATTATCGTTTGCACAGCAAAAAACTATTACCGGAACGGTAGCTGATGACAGCGGCCTTCCACTTCCAGGTGCTAACGTTATCGTAAAAGGAACGAGCAATGGAACACAAACAGATTTTGATGGAAAGTATTCTATTTCTGCTGCAGTAGGTCAAACATTAACGTTTAGTTATGTTGGTTTTGAAACTATCGAGCAAAAAGTAGGTGCTTCTAGCACTATGAGTGTAACGTTAAAACCAGGTGCAACTCTTAATGAGGTTGTAATCACGGGTTACTCTAATAGAAACCAAACAGTACAGACTTCGGCAGTAGTATCAATTTCTGCTAGCGAAATTTCTGAACTGGCACCAACTACAAGTGTAGATAACCTTTTACAAGGTAAGGCTGCAGGTGTACAGGTAACTGCCGCGAGCGGTAAGCCAGGACAAGGAGCATTCGTACGTATTCGTGGTACTGGATCTTTAAGTGCTGGTGCATCATCCCCACTATATATTGTGGATGGAGCTACTATGCGTGAAGAGGATTTGGGTAACATATCAAACGAAGACATTGAAAACATTACAATTTTAAAGGATGCACCAACTACCGCTCGTTACGGTTCTAGAGGTGCAAATGGTGTTGTAGTAATTACCACAAAAACTGGTAATCGTAATAAAGATGCCCAAGTTAGATTTAGTTCTAGATATGGTAGCGTGAGCAGAATACAACCAAATTTTACTTTGATGAATACTGAACAAAAATTACAGTATGAAGCTGAAATTTTTGCTTTGACAGGTACTGGTAGCGCATTACCGGGTGTAGCCTTAGCGCCGGGATCTATAGAAAGACAAAATCTTATTAACAGATCTCCAGATTGGGAAGACCTTACTTTAAAAAATGGTATAACTCAAAGTAATAATGTGAGTATCTCTGGTGGAGCTGAAAAAGTTGATTATTTCTTCTCTGTAGGCTACGACAAAAACACTGGGATTATTCAAAATCTTGATGGTTTTGAAAGAACCAACACAAGGTTAAACGTAAACTTTGATGCTAAAGAATGGTTAAGAATTGGTGTTAATGCTGGTTTCTCTACTTCTAACAGTGATGAACCAAGAGATAGGAACAACTCTCAAAACGTATTTAGATTTATAAATGACGTTAATCCTTACGAGACTCAATTTGTTTTAGATGAAGACGGAAACCAAATTTTAGACGAGAACGGCTTACCTACTTACAATCCAACAAATACTGGATTCCCTACTACAGGCGCTATATTAAGTGAACCGTCAACATTAAGCGAAAAACAATTTTTGGCAAGTGTTATAGCGGATGTAAAATTATCTAAGAATTTCACCTACAGCTTTCAATATGCAATTAATGCTAATAATATCAGGAATGATGGTTATTCATTACCAGGTGGTATATTAGATGGATTAATTGGAGATGCTGATTTTCCAGGGAACAAATTAGACAGTGAAACTTTTTTATCTGATATTACCATAAGCAACCGTTTAAATTATAACGTTGTTGCTGGTAAACACTCCGTGAATGCATTGGCGCTTTATGAGTATAACCAAAACGACGCTCGAAATATTGTAGCACGTAGTATTGGTTTTGCTTCTCCTCTTTTAACAACTCAAATAAATGCAGGACAACCAACGGTTGCAAGCACAAGTAGAACTAAACTTACACTTGTTTCTTACGGTTTGTTTGCAGATTATGATTTTGATCAGAGGTATTTAGCAAGTGCTTCTGTAAGAAGTGACGCATCATCTAACTTTGGTGAGGACAATAAATATGGTACTTTTTACAGTGGTAGTTTAGGTTGGAACGTTGCGAAGGAAAATTGGTTTAAAGTTGAAGCAATAGATCTATTAAAAATTAGGGCTGGTTATGGTACTGTAGGTAACCGAAGCGGTATAGATAGATATGCTCCACAAGGTACTGTAGGATTTAGTCTTGCTTATCCAGGTGGTTCAGCAACTACACCTACAAATATTGCGAACAATGAGCTAAAGTGGGAGACCACAACTACACAGAATATAGGTGTTGAACTTAATATGTTCAATAATAGATTACGTGGTGTAGCAGATTATTTTATTAGAGATACAGAAGATCTTTTATTTTTAATACCGCAAGCTGACGAATCTGGTATTGATGCCATTACTGGAAACCTTGGTGAAATACAAAACAAAGGTCTAGAAGTATCATTACAAGGGGATATTTTTAAGGGAGATTTCACATGGACAGTTGGTGGTAACATCATTTTCTTAGAGAATGAAATTATTGCTCTGCCAAGTGGTGAAGATGTTGATCTTGGTGATGGAATAAGAAGTTTTAGCATTTATTTTAGAGAAGGAGCTAAAATTAATGAGCATTATTTAGTAAGATATGCTGGCGTTGATCCAAATACCGGACGCCCGCAATATCTTAACGCTGAAGGGCAAACAGTTTTTTCTGACCAAATTGATAATGATACGGATAGAGTATTGCAAGGAAAATCTACTATAGCAGACAAAGAAGGTGGCTTTTTTAGTAATATTAGCTATAAAGGTTTTGGTTTACGTACCGATTTTGTATTTAAGTATGGTAACTGGATTAACAATGCTGTTAGAAATAACTTAAACTTAGATGGTACAGCTACAGACAATTTAGCAACATCTGCTTTTAACTATTGGCAACAACCTGGTGATACAGATGTGCAACCAAGCCCGCTTTATGGCCCAAATGGCACTGTAGAAACAAATGTAAATTCAGACAGATTTTTGGAAAGAGGTGATTATATTCGTTTACGTAATGTAACGCTATCTTATAATGTTCCAAGAGCATTGTTAGACAACTCACCTATAAGTAGTTTTAGAGTGTATGTTCAGGGACAAAATTTATTAACTTTTAGCAAATTTTATGGTGATCCTGAAGTAGGTCTTTCATCTGGTGAATCTATTTCATTTGCGAATACCGTTGCTCCAGGTGAGGCTACTTTATACTCTTACCCAATCCTTAAAACCATTCAGTTTGGATTGGATATAAGTTTCTAATTAAATAAAAATAAGCAAAATGAAAAAAATATTTATAAAATCAATTTTATGTCTTTTCATAGGCGGAGCTTTTGTTTCGTGTGAAAATGAATTAGATCAATTACCATACAATTCGTTCGCAACAGAAAACGCATTTGTATCGGCTAGCGATTTTGAAAATGGTATCCGTGGTGTTTACCAAGGTTTACTTGCTGGAGGTCTTTACGGAGGTACAATGTTAAGTACACCAGATGTTTTATCGGATAATGTAACTTTATCATCTAACGGACGCCAGACGCAAGCAGTCTTACATTCATGGGATTATAACGGTAATGCAACATTGGCGGGCTTATATGACAGTGCATATACCTTAATTTATAGGGCTAATCAAGTTTTGGGTTTTGCTGAAAACTTTGATGGACCAAATAAGGCTAAAATTGTTGCTGAAGCAAAAGCTCTTAGAGCGTTGGCACACTTTGATCTAGTTACTTACTTTGGCAAAATACCAACTCAATCTAGCGATGCAAATAGTAGCCTAGGTGTAGCATATGTTTTCATTGCTGACGCAAGTATTGAGCCTGCACGTAATACAGTTGATGAAGTTTATGCAAATATCGTTACAGATTTAACTGAAGCTGTGGGTGATATGCCAACAACATCTGGAACAGACGGTAGAATGAACAGAGATGCTGTTAATCTATTGTTGTCTAGAGTATATCTTTATATGGGACAATGGCAGAATAGTATAGATGCAGCGTTGGCTGTTTCTATGCCAATTGCCGCTCGTGCTAATGTAGTTGGTATATACGATGACACTAGTCAAGATGGATTGGTTTTTTCTATTCCTAACGTTGCGCCTATCTTAGGTAACCAAATTGGTGTAAACTTTTCTCAAGGACCAGCGACTGCAATTATACTTGAATATGTTCCTTCTTTTGAAATCGTTAGTTTATATGCTAGTGATGATATTCGTAAGGATGCGTCTATTTTTCCTGCTACTTTTCAGGGAGCACAATATAATGCAATACGTAAATTATTTGGTCGTCCAGGGCAAAACAATGGTGTAGTAGATTACAAAATATTCCGTGCTGCAGAAGCTGCATTGAACGCATCAGAAGCTTATTACAGATTAGGCAATGAAGACGCTTCACGAACTCAATTGGATAGATTAAGAACTAGACGTTATACTAGTCCACCAAGCGGGGAAACTGGTACTGCTCTACTTTCAGCAATTAATTTGGAAAGAAGATTAGAATTTGCCTTTGAAGGTCAAAGATTCTTTGACATTAAAAGACAAGGATTAGCTGTAGAAAGAGAATCATTCGGAGATTTAAGAGATGGATCAGGACAACCTTCTATAGATTTAACCCTGCCAGCAGGAAGTCTATTATTCCAACTTCCTATTTCTACGTCTACAATAACTATAAATCCGAACATAGTCCAAAATCCTGGATATTAATAACCTTTAAATTTATTTAAAATGAAAAATATAAAATATTTAGTAGTTGCATTAGTTTTGGCTTTTGGCATTACTTCTTGTGAATCTTACGATGATTTTGATGCAAATAGAGAAGTAATAGTTGGTTTTGCAACAGGTGATGGAAATATACCAACAGTATCTTCAACTAGAGAAAGAGATGTTGAAGTTTTTATTACTGAAGCTGCTTCAACTGACCTTACATTCAACGTTACTGTTGATGCTGCAAACACTGAAATTACCGCAGACAATTATGATTTTCCTGGTACTGTTACAATTCCAGCTGGAGAAAGACTTGGTTTAATAACGGTAACTTTTACTAATAATAGTTTGTCTCCGGACAGATTTCCATTTACATTGAACCTTTCAGGCCCAGATAGTTTTCTTTATGGGAAAACATCTGTAACGTTTCAAGTTAGAGGAAATTAAGCTAATTTAATTCTAGTCCAAAATCTAGAATTCTCAATTAACACATTAAAGCCGCTCAAGTAATAACTTGAGCGGCTTTTTTATTTATTACAAATTACCCGAAATGGAAGTTGTATTAGTATTTAGAAATTAGACTTCAAACAAATAAAGCACTACTTTTGTAAAATAAGTAAAATATATTATATTCAATTTCTATGAGCGACAAACACAATACTATTTTTGGCATATACCCAGTAAAAGAAGCAATCTCTTCGAAAATTGTTTTTGATAAAGTATTTATTCAAAAAGGCATAGAAAGTGATAAAATAGAATATATCGTAAAAGATTTAGAAAGGGAAAATGTAACGATTAGTTACGTTCCTTTTGAAAAACTGAATAAGCTTACTAGAGGAAATCATCAAGGTATTGTTGCACTTACATCTCCAATTGCATTTAGCTCTTTGGATAATGTTGTTGAAACTGCGTTGGCTAAAGATACTCCTGCCCTCTTTTTAATCCTAGACCAGATAAGTGATGTTCGAAATTTTGGAGCAATTTTAAGAACAGCAGAATGCACTGGAGTTGATGCAGTAATTATGCAAAAAACAGGTGCTGCTCCGGTAAGCGGAGACACTGTTAAAACATCTGCAGGGGCTGTATTTAAAATACCTATTTGCAAAGTTGACCATATTAAGGATGCTATTTTCTATTTACAAGGTTCAGGAATAAAAGTTATAGCAGCGACTGAAAAGACTGATGACAAAATTTACAAAACTGATTTTAAAAGTCCAGTAGCATTGGTAATGGGTAGCGAAGGAAAAGGTGTTTCCCGGTCTGTATTAAACTTATGTGATGGAAAAGCTTCATTGCCACTTCTAGGGGAAATAAATTCACTAAATGTTTCCGTAGCGTGCGGTGCTTTTTTATATGAAGTTGTAAGACAAAGACATTCTTAATTAAAGATTATTCGCCTTTGTCTTCTTTAACAGAATTTGATTCTGAGTTTGGGCGGAAGCTATAAATAATCTTAATATTAGCTTTATTAGGGATTGTTGAATTATTTTCCACTTCGGTAGGATCTTCTATAATAATTGGTGGTTTCTCTATAAAATTCCCATCCTCATCAAACTGGCTAATAAATGGATCATCGGCTTCGTTAAAATCTTGATGTTGCCAGTTGTACTTTACCTTTTCAACTGTATTTTCCTTGAAAATAAAAGCGAAAAGGAAGCCTACAAAAAAACCAGATAAATGACCCTCCCAAGATATTTTGGGATCTACCGGAAAGAGATACCAAAGTAAACCACCATATAAAAAGACAACTACCAGTGATAGAGCAGTAAGTTGATAGTTTTTAGAGAGAATACCTCTAAAAAATAAAAAAGCAGTAAGCATATACACTACCCCACTTGCTCCAATATGGTTTGCCGGTCTTCCTATTATCCAAGTAAATAAACCTGTTAGCAGTAAACCCAAAAGTAAAACTTGCCATCGCACATTTCTATAAAAATAGAACAAAGCTACACTTAGCGCGAATAATGGAACAGAATTGTTGAATAAATGTTCTAAACTGCCGTGAATAACAGGACCAAAAAAGATACCGCGTAGTCCAGAAAACTCTAATGGATAGATTCCAAAGTTATTAAAATTTACACTGAATCTAGTTTCAAACCAATAGACTAGCCATATTAACAAAACAAAAAGTAATGGATATCCAATTACTTCATTTGAAAAATATAGCCCATTTCTACGTTTCATAAAACATTCAATTCAAAAAGTAATCCTAAAATTCAGTTTATGATAAGTTGTCAGTTTCTTTCAGTATAACAATATTGTATTTTTGCGCTATGAACGTACCATTAGCAGAAAGAATAAGACCCAAATCATTAGAAGAATATTTAAGCCAACAACATTTAATAGGCCCAAATGGTGCATTAACGATTCAAATAAAATCTGGCCAACTTGGCTCTTTATTACTTTGGGGGCCACCAGGCACTGGAAAAACCACATTGGCGAATATAATTGCCAATGAGAGTGGTAGACCATTTTACACATTAAGTGCTGTTGATAGCGGTGTTGCTGCTGTTCGTGAAGTTATAGAACGTGCAAAAAAATCTGACACATTATTTTCTGCCAAAACGCCAATTCTATTCATAGATGAAATTCACAGATTTAGTAAAAGCCAACAAGATTCGCTTTTAGGAGCTGTAGAAAAAGGCTATATAACTCTTATTGGTGCAACTACCGAAAATCCTAGTTTTGAAGTTATTCCTGCACTACTCTCCCGCTGCCAAGTTTATATCTTGAATGCATTTAGCAAAGCAGATCTGGAAATGCTTTTAGAACGCGCCATAAAGGAAGATTCAATTTTAAAGCAAAAGAAAATAACCTTGAAGGAAACTGAAGCTTTACTACGACTTTCCGGCGGCGATGCACGTAAACTTCTGAATATGTTAGAATTAATAGTCCTTTCCGAAGAAGAAAAAAATGTGACAGTTACGAACAAGATGGTTTTACAAAAAGTACAGCAGAATACTGTTTTGTACGATAAAAGCGGCGAGCAACATTATGATATTATTTCTGCATTTATAAAATCCATACGTGGTAGCGATCCAAATGCCGCGGTTTATTGGTTGGCAAGAATGATTGAAGGTGGTGAAGATGTAAAATTTATTGCTAGGCGCTTAGTTATTTTAGCTTCAGAGGATATTGGTAATGCAAATCCGACTGCTTTAGTACTTGCAAATACGACCTTTAGCGCTGTAAGTGCTATTGGTTATCCAGAATCCAGAATAATTTTAAGCCAGTGCACTATTTATTTGGCAACTTCTCCAAAAAGCAACGCGTCCTACAAAGCTATTGGTGATGCCCAAACTGCTGTAAGACAATTAGGAGACTTGTCTGTGCCATTATCTCTAAGAAATGCACCCACAAAATTAATGAAAGAAATTGGTTATGGTAAAGATTATCAATATGCCCATAATTATGAAGGCAGTTTTACAGCACACGAATTTTTACCGGATGAAATAAAAGGAAAACGTTTTTATGAACCCGGAAATAATGCGAAAGAAAATTCATTACGTAATTATTTAAAAACCTTATGGAAAGAAAAATATGGCTATTAATTTACAGCCGTGTAAACAACATTTACATCGCTTATTTCTATAATAAGATTTAAAGAATCATCAAACGTTGCTTTAAAACTAGCGCCTTTATCATTAATAAACCTAAGTAAGTCATTAATAAATATTACTTTTCCGACAAGTAATAAACCATCTGCAGCAGTGCTGGTTTCTTGATATAAGGAATAACCCTCGGTAGTTTTCCTTAACAAAAAAGTATTTCCATCCTTTTTATAATTGGAAAATTTTGTTTCAGGTAATTGACTATTTAATTTTTTCTCATCAATTTTAGTAGCTTCTACTTTTCCATTTTCAGATTTTATAGAAAATGTTATCGGCTCATCTACCTTAGTTTCAATTGCAACAGTTTTAGTTGGCTCCACTTTTTGTGTGCTTTCTATTGCAACTTCTTCATATAGCTGAATATCTTTTTGATTAACTCCTAACGCGCTAATACTTTCAAAAGCTTCCCTAAGAGCATCTTGGTATGCTAGCTTATAATCCTTAACCCTACTTTTTCCTATATTACTAGAGTAAACTTCATTATTATTACAATCCTTTAAAACGATTCTTATCCTCGTAGCTAAAATGGCTTTCTCTTCTAAAACATCTGCATACAAACCGTCACAGCGTTTTACGTTAGGCACTTTATTTGACATATAAGTGTTAAATCCATATTTATCGAAATAAAAATGAGTCATTGTGTTTAACGCATACTTATCTTTTTCTTTTACAAAATCAAATTGTTCTGGTACAACTACATAACTATATTCACTTAAATCCTTTTGAGCGTTTGCTGCAAATGATATAAAAAGTATACAGATGAAAAGATATTTTAATTTCATTAATTATCTATTTTAATATTAAAACCTAGCTGCAAAGATATGCTATTTGCCTTTGCAAGATTACCATATTCTAAGAGGTTATCTGCAGCTATGTAAAAATTGAATTTACCAATATCCGCAACGGCTGCCAATCCAACATTATTATAAGAATAAGAATCGGCAGTTATTGTTGCTTTTGCAGCTAAAAACCTGAAAAGCTTACGGTAATAAAATGCCGTTACAGCCATCTGTGGCCTTCTAGGGCGAAAGATAGTATAAACCTGAATCCCAACACTTTGATTTGTAGTAACACTACCGTCCATATTTAAACAATCACAAACACCACTTCCTAGTGGCCGCCCAAAACTATAGGTTAAAGCGCCATTTAATTTTGTTGGTCTAAGTTGGGTATACGATGCTGCTGTTGTATCTCTAACTATCTCTCTCTGGATTTCTTCATCTAAATCTGTATAATAATCAAAAGTTAACTCGTTCACATCTAAAGGAGGAAAAAGCAATTCAATTCCATCTAGTTTATAACTACCAGTTGCAGAATAGTTTTCTACATCTTTTGTATGGAATATAGCTCCCAAATCCAAAATACTGGCTGATGCACTTAGCTTTTCAGTGATATCATACGTTCCGCCTAAATCCACTCCAAAACCAAAATTACCACTCAATATAGCTCTAGACGCTGTTTTTGAAACTACAGAACCTTCAAAATCCTCATAAGCAATTAACCCAGATGTGTTTACAACCACATCTATGTCATTAAAATTATGCTCATAAATATTGTTTGTCCCTTCCACAACACTTGTGGTAAATGTCCCAGAATTATTTACGCTTCGCACATTGAAAAGGCTATTATATATTTTAAAACGACCACCGACAGTAAGTTTGTCACTTATTTTTTTATTTGCACCAAAATGATAAACCGTTAATAAATCTGCTGTTACACTTACATCATTAAAATTGAAATTGTAGCCTAGATAATCTCGATTTCCTTCAAAAGCTAAGATTGCTAAATCCTTTGGAAAGTAGGCTATAAAATCTAGCTCTTCATAAATACCTGCTGAAAAATAAATATCCTGTTTAGATTTCCAGCCAAAATCCAAAATATTTAATTGTTGAGTTGCCGTAAAAAAATCTGTATTTTCTAAGTCAAAAATTTTATTTCGGATTCTTGTATTAATATCAACATTGCTTTCTCCAAAAATATCGAAAACCGTGACCCCAGATGAACCACCGTTTATGTGAAACTGCGATAAAAAAGGTATTCCATAGTGCTTTTTAAAAGTTACTTTGGCTCCTGGATTTATTAGCAAATTTTGCGGCACTTCTTGTAAACCGTATAATAGCTGTTTATTTTGTGCAACTCCTTGAATCACATATAAAAAAACTGTAAGTATTAGTAGATGAAACCTCATTAAAATTCTAGATAAAATGTGCCTTTAGATTGTAACTTTAATGCCCCAGCCAAGTTTTGATCTGCTGATGGTATTGTTACAATTACAACAACTTTATTGGACATTGTTAGGTTGGTTACTTCTGCACCTTCAATATTTCTTGTACTTTCAGTGATTACTTCGTTAATATTAGTACCAGCATTTACGCTGTTTTGAAATGTAAGCGTAGTATCATTTACAGCACTTAAGAAACGGTACGTTACATCAAAATTTCTGGGAATGCTGTTTGTATACTTAAAGAAGAATTCAACTCTTTTTAAACCGTCTTGAAAGCCACCGTCGTCAAAAAACTTTATTTCAGTTGTATCCCTCACTACGAGACGAGGAATATTGTTTTGAGAATCGAAAAAATCACTTCCATTAAAATTGAAAAAAACGAAATTAGCTTCTACAACTGGCGTTATTGCTATTTCTTCTGCATTATCAAAATTTGTGTCTTTAACACACGAAATTAGCAGAGCAAAGGCAAATATGCCTAAACAGGTTACTTGAAAGAGTTTTCTCATAATGGGGAATTAACGTTATAACGCAAATTTATCCGTTATATTACAAGATACTCTTTAATTTAGATAAATTATTTATTTGTAGATAAGATGATGCTACTGAATGATTTTTGATATTGAAGAAAATTGTGTGCATTCCAACATTTTCCGCTCCAAGTATATCAGCTTCAAAACTGTCCCCAACCATTAAACTGCTCTCTGCCAAAGCATTTGCTTTTTGTAAAGCGTGATTAAAAATTAATGAATTAGGTTTTTTTACGGAAACATCTTCAGAAGTTGTGACTGTATTGAAAAATGAAAATAATCCACTATTTTTTAATTTTAGATGTTGAACGTTGTGAAAGCCATTTGTAATGATATGTAGATTATATTTTTCGGTTAAATATTGCAAAGTTTCTATTGTGCCCTCAAATAAGTGATTGTCTATAGGCAATTCATCAATATAAGATAGAGCCATCTTGTCCAGTTGCTCTACATCAAACATAATATTCAAATTTTTAAAGGTATCTGTTAGCCTACCTCTTCGCAATTGGGTTTGCGTAACTTTTTCATCACGGTAAAGCTTCCAATAAGCCAAATTTATTGGTTCATAATGTTTTATAAACTCCGTAAAATCTACCTCAATTTTATTTTTCACGAAAACCCTTTCAAATGCGAGGGCGGAATTTCGATCAAAATCCCACAGGGTGTGGTCCAAATCAAAAAAGATATCTTTAATATTTTCAAATTTCATTAAATAGGGTTTTGTAGTTTTTCAGAAAATATTTTTCGCCAAATTTTATTTCTTTCACTTTGAAAAAGATCTTGATTACTAAATAGCATCGTAAAGGTTCCGTTTACGCTATTAACTTCATTCATTACCGAAGATATGGTTTTAACAATTTCTTCTTCATACTTCTTATTGAAAGCTAAGGTGGTAATTGCAACTGGATGAATAGTTAGTGGTGTTTTTACTTCAAAATCTAAATCGTAAAAAAGAAATGGAGTACATGTTCCTGCCCTAAAACCAACAATATTTCGGTAAAACATTGTATAATCCTTTTTTACTTCTAGCTCAACAAGGTTTCTATATATTTCAGGAAGATTTACTAAAAACTGTGCGTTAATGGAGCTTTTCAAGGAACGGTTGGTAATTTCCTCCATCCGTAATTTTTCTTTTTTAAGCAATTCGTAATCTTCCAAAGCACCAAAAGAAAACATAAGCCCAGCTTCTTTATAATCTGCTATAAATTTTATGAGCAATAAGTATTTTTGTCTGTGAGTGTTTATACTTTCTTCAAAATTAGGATTATCGCCCAGTAAGAAAAATATTGAAAGCTTTTGGGCATTGCGCTGTGATCGATTAATTATCCATTTAAAAGTATCAAAAGGATCCCTGCGCAAACCCAAAAGAACTTGAGAACGCTGAAGGATATTCTTAAATTTAAACCGAACTAAATCTTGGAAATAACCGACCGTTGTCCTGAAAATTCCCTTTTGCGCAAAAGCATACGGTTGTGACGCTTCTATTAGTGTATGAATATTTATACTCTTGTCTGGAAAAACTAAATCTGGAAATGAATTTTGAAGAATTTTTTTAAAATTATACGTCCAAATATCCACAACCGGTTGATGCAAAAAGCCATTTTTGTAGGCCAAACTTTCTTGAGCGGTAAATCTCCCTATGCTATCTTTTACGTGCGGCAGATATTCCTCATACCTGGAAAGCAAATAGAAGCTAGCCGAAAAAATATCGAATGGAAGGGCACTCTTTGTACCAGATGCAAAAAAACAAAATGTTTTGCCCCAAGGTTTTACTGTTATAACTTCCGCATCAAAACCTTGTTGGTTCAACAATCCTTGGCTCTGTATAAAAAGCTCGTTGCCCAAAGGTTGTTTTGCATAGGAAAGCTTGAACGTTGGTTGCGAAATAAATTCCTCAATAGCAGATGTAAAATTTACTTCAATACCCAGAATTCGGGTACAAATATGTTTAAAAATATAAGAAATTCTTGGTGTAAGTTTTGGAGTATAAACTAATAGCATATTGGGTTACATCATATTTTCATCAGCAAAGCTAAAATACGCTTTTTCGGTTATTATAAGATGGTCTAAGACTTTGATATCCAAATTTTCGCCAGCGGCTTTTAATTTTTTGGTGAGTTGTTTATCAGATTCACTAGGTTGTAAAGCGCCCGATGGATGATTATGCGCTAATATAATTCCAACGGCACCAAGCTGAAGGGCATTTTTAAAAACCAAACGCACATCCACCAACGTTGCAGTAATCCCACCTTTACTTATTTGTGAAGTTTGCAAAACTTGATTACTATTATTTAAATATAAAATCCAAAATTCTTCGTGCGGCAGTTCGCCCATAATTGGTTGTAAATGTTCAAAAACCGAACGGCTAGATGAAACTTTTTTCTTAATTAAAGCCTCTTCTGCCCTACGTCTTCTTCCAAGCTCCATTGCAGCGGCAATCGTAATAGCTTTTGCCTCTCCAATTCCTTTAAAAAGCATCAAATCCTGAATGCTTACTTTTCCAAGCTCATTAAGATTGTTAGATACTGAAGATAAAATCCGTTGACTTAAACTAACAGCACTTTCATCTCTACTTCCGGAAGATATTAATATTGCGATTAACTCCGCATCACTTAGACTATTTTTGCCTTTATTCAACAATTTTTCCCGCGGTTTATCGTCCTCGTTCCAGTGTTTTATTGAAAATGAATTTTCTGCGTATGCCAAGTTGCTATTTGTTTTTATAAAGATAATGATTGTATCTTTAAACTGATTTAAAATTTATTGGTCAATATTGTAAAATCTAAATTGCATTTAGATTTTACCGATCTAGCTATATTAATAAAAACGTATTTGAAATGAAATCAATTTTTGACAACGAAGCACATATAGAGTTAAAGCAGAGAGTGGAAAAAGTAGATGTTAAAAATCCTCCTATTTGGGGAAAGATGAATGCCGGGCAGATGATGCACCATTGCCAAAAAGCTTTTGAATTACCTTTAGGAAAATCTACAGTTAAAAAATCTAATTTTCTGATTAGACAACTTTTCAAACTATTTAAATCTACAATGTATAATGATAAACTTTGGAAAAAAAGCCTTCCAACAGTAAAAGAATTTGTTGTAAAAGACACAAAAGATTTTGCAGTTGAAAAACAAAAATTAATGATGCTAATGGACGAGTTTGTAAAAACAGGAAAAGAAAAAACGTTTGACCCTCATCCTTCTTTTGGCCATTTTACGCAGGAACAATGGGGGAAAATGCAGTATAAACATTTGGACCACCACTTACGGCAATTTGGTGTTTAATATCCATATTTACAAAATAATTTTCTTATTACTTTCATACATAAAAACCTAAAAATCGTTGTATCCACCACCACATCATCAAACTACAGATAAGGAAAAAATAATTTCCGTTATCGAATATTATCCTTTGGCTACCTTAGTTTCTGTTGCAGACAATTTCCCGTTTACAACCCAACTGCCTATTGTTTATTATAGCGAAACAGGTAAATTGGTTGGTCACATTGATCGTGAAAATCCTCAAATTATAACTTTGTTTAATGGGGCTAATGTCACAGTACTGTTTAATGGCCCGTCTGGTTACATATCGCCATCTATTTATACCACAAAGCAATTACCAACCTATAATTACATTACAGCTAAAATAACTGGTATGATTAAATTAATTGACAATGCCGAAGAAGTAAAAAAATCCATGGTGCGGATGACATCATTTTTGGAAGGGAACAATCCAAAATTTGAGTTAGATCACAACGATGTAAAAATGGACCGTTTAATACATTATATCCAAACATTTGAAATTGAAATAGACAGCTTTGAAGGAAAATTTAAACTATCCCAAGACAAAATAGAAGTAGATTATGAAAATGCGAAAGCTGCATTAGTTAAAAATGCGACGAAAGATATTTCAGGTTTTATTGAAAAACTTTATAGTAGTAATTAGTTATTAAAATTGTAAGAAACTAATCTTCTTTCTGCAAAATGAATTGGGTTTGAAACTGTAGAAAAAGACTCTTTTATCATCCCAACGCCATCTGAATACAATAGAATATTTCTACCTTCCAGAACAGTTCCATCTGTTTTTTTTCCATAAAGCTCATTTCGAAGACAAGAAAAAGTTCCACCACTTACTATACAATCTTCTGGTTCTGAATTTAGAATAGCATAAGACGAAAGGAAATCTGGTATAATGTTTCTTACATAAAATTCTGTATTAACATCTTTATAACTAAAATAGCGTATCCCGTCTTCATCAATTAAGTAACCTAAAGAATCTCTAAATTTTTTATTTTGAATACCATTTTCTGGTGCGCAAGCTAAATTTCCATTATTACCTGTTGTTGTAATCTTGAAATCATAATATGTATTACCGTTAATTTCTGCGGTGTTTGCAATTTCTACTTCATCAAATGCGTTTGCACTTTCAAATTCATTAGTTTCAAAATTTCTTTCAAAATATTCGTATCGCCAAGAGTTACCAATCGTTAAGGCGTAAAAATTTGGCTCAGAAGCTTGTTCTAACTCCAAACTACCATCATTGCTGCAAGAAATTGTAAATAATAGAAGTAAAGCAAAAATATAAGTTGGAAACTTCATAATTGATTGGTTTTGTTAGCTCTAAAAATAATAACGCTGAATTATAACAATTTATTTTATGAACTCCTTAACCTCATCAAAATTCAGTCCGCCGTAATTACCACTACTCATTAAAAGTAATGCTGAATTTTCATAATCCTGTGAAAAAAGATAGGTTTTAAAATCTGCAGGATTGGTAAAAACCATTAAATCTTGCCTGCCAAAAGCTTCATCAATTTGCTCGGCTTTAATCTCTTCAAGTTGTTTTATTAAAACTGCATGTGGAGAATAGAAAACAACTGCGCTATCTGCGGCATCCAAAGCTCCTTTGTATTCATTTAAAAATTCTGGATTTAGACTGCTGTACGTATGCAGTTCTAAACAAGCAATTAATTTACGTTCTGGAAATTGGGCTTTTACGGCTTGGGTTGTTGCTTTTACTTTACTGGGTGAATGCGCAAAGTCTTTGTACGCTACAGCGTGGCTGTTTTCTGCAATCTTTTCCAACCGCTTGCTAGCACCTTTAAAGGTTGCAATTGCTTCATAAAAATCTTCTGCATCCACCCCCATAAGTTGGCAAATCCACCTTGCACCTTCGAGATTGTTTAAGTTATGTTGTCCAAATATTTCTATAGGCATTTGGCCTTCAGGGGTTTCTAGTAACGTTTCATTGTTTTCAACAGTATAATTTGGCGTTATGTACGGATATTTTTTAATATGATTTGTTGACTCTTCTACCAAATTCTTTACCCCATCATCTTCTTCATTATAAATTATTGCACCACCGTTTACAATTTCGTTTAAGAATATCTTGAATTGCTCTACGTAATTTTCATAGGTTGGAAAAACATTTATATGGTCCCAAGCAATACCGCTTAAAAGGGCAATATTTGGCTTGTATAAATGAAATTTTGGACGTCTATCTATTGGCGAACTAAGATATTCATCTCCTTCCAAAACCATAAAATCATTATCTTCAGTAAGATGAACCATCGTATCAAAACCT
>JBBSOK010000019.1:0-33466 GCA_038259825.1 Flavobacteriales bacterium | reverse complement strand
GGATTTTAAGATGGCGGAAAGACAAGCCAATTGCGGAGGCCAATACGTTGGATGATTTAAAATCACTAATCCCTAAATGAAACGAGCCGAGCTAATTTCAACTGCGGAGGATTGGTTTCATTCAAGAAAATGGAAAGCATTTCCCTTTCAAACCAAAACGTGGGAAGCTTTTCTGCAAGGCAAACACGGTCTTTTAAACGCACCAACTGGAAGTGGAAAAACGTATGCGCTTTGGGTGCCAATTGTGCTTCAATATATAAAGGAAAACCCGGATTATAAAACCAAGCATGTAAAAGGTTTAAAGGCTATTTGGATTACGCCTCTGCGCGCGCTTTCTGTGGAAATTCAACAATCTGCTCAAAAATTTGCAGACGATTTGGGAACAGGTTTAACGGTTGGAATAAGAACTGGAGATACTCCCCAAAGCGAAAGGGCAAAGCAAAAAAAGCAGATGCCCGATTTGTTAATAACGACGCCAGAAAGCTTAATGCTTTTATTGGCAAGTAAAGGTTATGATAAAACCTTCAAAACGTTAACTGCTGTTGTGGTAGATGAGTGGCACGAACTGTTGGGCAGTAAACGCGGAGTGCAAATGGAATTGGCACTTTCACGATTAAAAACAGTGTCGCCAAAACTTCGAATTTGGGGAATTTCAGCAACAATCGGCAATCTTGAGGAAGCACAAAATGTTTTATTGGGTATGGATTCTGAATTCAGGAAAAATTCAGTTTTAATTAGAGCGAAACTCGATAAACAGATTATTGTAAAAAGTATTATTCCCGAAAAAATGGAAACATTTCCGTGGCGCGGCCATATTGGACTTCATGTTTTGGACCAAATAATACCAATAATAAATGAAAGCAAAACAACGCTGATTTTTACAAATACGAGAAGTCAATGCGAAATTTGGTTTCAGAAAATATTAGAAAAATATCCAGAATTTGCAGGCGAAATCGCAATGCACCACGGCAGCATAAATAAAGAAACGCGTCTTTGGGTTGAGCAAGCAATACGCAATGAAAGTCTAAAAGCAGTAGTTTGCACATCAAGTTTAGATTTGGGTGTAGATTTTGCGCCTGTTGAAACCATTATTCAAATTGGTGGGCCAAAAGGAATTGCGAAATTTTTGCAACGCGCTGGTCGAAGCAATCACCGGCCAGGCGAGCCTTCAGTAATTTATTTTTTGCCAACGCATGCTATGGAGTTAATTGAAGCTTCTGCCCTTAAAAAAGCGGTAAAAGGCGATGTAATGGAAGATAGAATTCCCTATTTATTGAGTTTTGATGTTTTAATTCAATATTTAGTAACCTTGGCAGTTAGTGACGGTTTTCTTCCAAAGGAAATTTTTCCTGAAATACAAAACACATTTTGCTTTCAGGGAATTACCGAAGATCAATGGCGCTGGTGTTTAAATTTTATCACTTTGGGAAGCCAAAGTTTGCAGGCTTACGATGAATATAAACGCGTAATTGTGGATGATGAAGGAAAATTTAAAGTTGAAAGCAGACAAACCGCAATGATGCATCGCCTTTCAATTGGCACCATTGTTAGCGATGCTATGGTGCAAGTAAAATATGTAACAGGCGGATTTATAGGAACTATCGAAGAATTTTTTATTGGTAAAATGAAACCTGGTGATGTCTTCGTTTTTGCGGGACGAACGTTGGAGTTGGTTCGCGTACGCAATATGCAAGCTCAAGTAAGAAGAAGCACAAAACGAACGCGAAATGTAGTAAGTTTTATGGGCGGAAGAATGGCGCTATCTTCCCAAATGTCTGAAATTTTAAGAAACGAACTACAAAGCGAAGCCGAACACAAACGGAACACGCCCGAATTAAAAGCGCTCAGCGATATTTTTGACCGACAGGAATTAGAAAGTATCGTTCCCGGAAATAATGAATTTTTGATTGAAACCTTCAAAACACGTGAAGGTTATCACAATGTTTTTTATCCTTTTGAAGGTAGATTTGTGCATATGGCAATGGGCGGCTTGCTTGCCTATCGCATTAGCTTGTTACTTCCAATAACGTTTTCATTGGCGTATAATGATTATGGTTTTGAATTACTTAGCGACCAACCTTTGGATATACAGCAGGTTTTGGATAACAATTTTTTTACAACCGATTATCTATTTGAAGATCTTCAAAAAAGTTTAAATTCTACCGAATTAGCTCGCAGGAAATTTCGAGATATCGCCGTAATCAGTGGAATGGTTTTTACAGGTTATCCAAGCAAACAGATTAAAACAAAGCACTTGCAAAGTAATAGTCAATTGTTATTTGATGTTTTTAGGGATTACGAATCAGATAATTTATTGTACCAACAAGCATTCCGCGAAACTTTTGAACACGAAATGGAAGAAGGCCGTTTACGAATGGCGTTAGAACGAATTGCAACCCAAGAAATAGTTTGGAAACAATGCCAAAAAGCAACACCATTTAGTTTTCCAATTATTACCGACAGACTTCGTGAAAAACTTTCTTCGGAAAAATTGGCGGATCGGATAAAGCGAATGACTTTACTATTGATGAAATAATAAAATTTAGATAGATTCTTTGGGCCATTTAATTCAATCGCTTATTTTACCTTTGCAGACCACGATGCAAAATATCAAAATAAAATCCAACAATTTTACCCTTCATCCAAGCGGCGCCATTTATTGGGAAGATCAAAAAATGCTGCTAATTGCCGATGTTCATTTAGGGAAAGTAGCTCATTTCAGAAAACACGGATCAGCAATTCCTGCACACGTGGCTTATAAGAATCTTGAAAAAATTACAGAAATTTCAAATGAATTTGAACCAGAAACAGTTTGTTTTCTTGGCGATTTATTCCACAGTAAATTAAATGATGAATGGCACGATTTTGCAAAATGGGTTGAATATTGCAAAGCTCAAATTGTTTTGGTTTCTGGCAATCACGATATCATTCCTAATTATTTATACGAAGATTTAGGCGTTAAAGTAATTGATGAATTATTGCTCAATGGTTTTTATTTAACGCATCATCCTTCAGAAATAAAAGGAACTTTCAATTTTTCTGGACATATTCATCCAGGAATAAAAATGCAAGGTATTGGCAGGCAAATTTTAAAACTTCCTTGTTTTTATAAGACTCAAAATCAACTTATTTTGCCAGCTTTTGGTAATTTTACTGGGAAACATATATTATCTCCAACAGAAATGGATGAAGTCTTTGCTATTGTTGAAGGCGAGGTAATTTGTGTTTCAAAATAAGTTTTAATTAATTTAAACAGATGGCTTCGTGCCTCGCCATTATGAAAAAAACACTTCAAATAGCTAATATAATTGCCTTTGTAACTACTGTATTTATAAATTACCTTTCAAATACTGGCGCAATAAATAATACAACTATTGGCGATATTTCCGATTCTACAAAAAATCTTTTTACCCCAGCAGGTTACGCGTTTTCAATTTGGGGTTTAATTTATTTAATGCTTTTAGGTTTTATATTTTACCAAAGTAGAAGCCTTTTTGTAAAAGTGCGTGATGATGCGTTTATTTTGAAAATAGGCTGGTGGTTTGTGTTGTCTTGTTTTGCAAATATGATGTGGATTACCTTTTGGCTTTACGGTTATTTTGAATTTTCTATCCTGGCAATTTTTGTTCTTTTATACTCTTTACTTCAAATTGTTGTAAGAAATAGCATGGAACTTTGGGATGCACCAATTTCAGTTATTGCATTATTATGGTGGCCATTTGTTTTTTATAGCGGTTGGGTTACCGTTGCAAGTATTGCCAATGTTGCTGCATATTTAACAAGTATTGGTTGGGACGGCTGGGGTATTTCCGAACCTATTTGGACAATTATTATGATTATAATTGCAGGAATTATTAACCTTGCAGTAACCTGGAGAAGAAATATGCGCGAGTTTGCCCTAGTTGGCGTTTGGGCGTTAGCTGCCATTGCCGTTGCAAACTGGGATATTGAAAAAAGTGTTGCTTATGCGGCAATTATAGTTGCAGCAATTGTTTTTGTGAGCAGTGGCTATCACGGTTTTAAAAATCGCGAAACAAACCCTGTAAATAAGTGCAAGGAATATCTTAAAAAATAATTCAATTGTATTTGAAGGACTAAGCTTTATTTGTTGTTTTTTATAAATTCAAAAAAACCTTAGTTTTCAATAACACGCATTGGATAAGCTTTTCTTGCTTTGTTATATAGTCCAAGTGTATCCTTCAAATTATTTCTCATAATTTCAGAAATATAATTAGTACGAAGTTCGGCATAAGCTTCAGCTATTTTATCTTGGATTTTTATATAATCGCTATACGCCACTTCCCTATCCACTTGAATTGAAATTGTAGCTTTATCTGGATTTTCTGAAAGTTTTACATCGTTTTTTCCTTCACAATAATTGCAAGTTTTATCTCCATTATTATCTATAAAATTCTTTAAATCTTCTTTTAAAAATTTCATTTCGCTTAATTTGTTATTTATCATGAGTTCATCATTTTGGTTTACTTGCACGATAAAAACATTGCGTTGTTTTAGGGTTGCGTCACAATCAATATTTGGTGGACAAGGTGGTGGCAACGCTCGGGCAATGCCCTTATCATTTGGAATCATTGAGGTTGCCAAGAAAAAAATAAGTAACAAAAAAGCAATGTCGGCCATACTTCCGGCATTTACTGCGGGCGTGTCATTTGTGTTTCTCATAATTAAGTATTTTTCGTTATACTCAATTAAAAAACAAAAAAGATGCCAATATTTAATAATGTGGAACATTTTACACCATATATAATACTTTTTAAACTCTATTTTTAAGAAAAAAATAATTATTAAAATACCCGAATTTATCTCCTTTTCAATTTAAAACTTTAACAAACATTTCATATAATGAGCTAGTGTTGAAGTGATAAAAAACAATAATTAATCTTTAAAAATCATACTTTTGAGGCCTATTGCCATTTACTGTGGAAGAAGAACAAAAAAAGAAAATCCCCAAAAAAAGAAAATACCGTTTTCTTAGAATTATCGCACGCATTCTTGCCGTGCTTTTAATCTTATTTGTTGCACTTGTCCTTTTTATTCGCAGCCCTTGGGGACAAAATATAATTGTTCAAAAAGCTGTAAACTATGTTTCTGATAAAACGAACACAAAAGTTGAAATCGAAAAATTCTTTTTAACTTTTGATGGAAATTTAATGCTAAAGGGTCTTTATCTTGAAGATACTAAAGGCGATACGTTAGTTTATTCAAAATCGTTGGAGGCTAATTTGCCTTTAATTTCAATGATTAGCGGTAATGGATTAGGCGTAGATTATGTAAAATGGGAAGGTCTCCGCGCCAATATTATTCGCAAAGATTCCGTCCAAGGTTATAACTTTCAGTTTTTAATAGATGCTTTCGTTTCGTCCGATACTACCGCCGTTGAGACCGATACAACTGCTGCTCCCTTAGAAATTGTATTGGGAGAATTCGATTTTAAAGATTTCAACATAACTTTTAACGATGCCGTTTTAGGAATAGATAGCCAGTTTAAAGTTGGGGAACTTAACCTCGAAATGGAAAAAACAGATTTGGAAAATTTCGATTTTCGAGCTTCCAACGCTAGTATTTCAAATTCGCAGATTAAGTATATTCAATCGCCTGTTCCAATAGATCCAAATGCGCCACCAGTACCTATGCCCTATTTGGTTATTGAAAAATTAAAACTGAATAACGTTTTTGTAGATTACCAAAGTTACGGCGACCGCATTGCTGCAGATCTCGAAATTATTGATTTTTATGCTGAATTGCCAAAGATAGATTTGGTAAACAACGATATAGAAATTGGCAATTTAAACCTGAAAAACAGCATTATTAAAATAAGAACCGAAACTGAAAATAATGGATTGGCTATAGCGGCTGCTGAAGCAAAGGATAAAATTGAAGAAGACATTAAACAATTTGAATGGCCAAATTTTCTTATAGCTATTGACAATATAGATTTTGAAAAAATCAATATCGAATATTTTGTTGGTGATGCTGAAGTTAAAAAAGACGTTTTTAACCCAAATGCAATTTCACTTTCAGATTTAAATCTTCAAGCCAATTCAATTTTTCTGAAAGACAAAAAAGCGGGACTGCAATTAGATTCATTCACTTTTATTGAAGCTTCGGGTTTAAATTTAAAGGAATTAACCGCAAATCTTCAAGCTACCGATACCAATTTAGATTTAACCGAATTAGTTTTAGAGCTTAACAACAATAAGCTTGAAGGGAAACTTGCTTTGGAATACGAAAGTTTAGCGAATTTAATTGAAGTGCCGGACAAATCTAAAATAGATCTTGACATTCCATCTTTTCAGCTTGATCTAAAAGAGGCGTTTAAGTTTCAGCCAGATTTAAGAAAGAATGAATATATCCGAACGCTTTCAAAAAAATATTTGACAGGAAATGTAAAGGCTTCAGGTTATCTTTCAACTATAAAAATTCCTATTGCTCGTGTAAATTGGGGAAATAATACACGGATTGCAATGAATGGTTTAATTAAAAACGCAACCGATCCAGACAATTTGGCTTTCAATATTCCAACCTTTTCTGCAAATTCAACCAGAGCAGATTTAACGCAATTTGTTAGCGAAAAGGATCTTGGCGTCAGTTTACCAAACACAGTTTCATTGAAAGGAAGCGCACGCGGGAATGTGAATGATGTTTATGCCAAAGCAAATCTTACAACCTCACAAGGCATTGCAATTATCGACGGACATTTTAAAAACGGTTCAACTTTAGAATTTGATGCCGATCTTGAAATAAAAGATTACAAGCTTAATGAATTATTGAATAATGATCAATTAGGTTCACTTAGTTTAAAATTAACTTCAACCGGAAAAGGAAAAGACATCAATAATCTAGATGCAATTTTAGATGCCAATATTTCCAACTTTCAGTTTAATAATTACGCCATAAAAGATTTGGCAATTAACGGAAAGATTAAGGACGGGAAAGGAAATGTTGTTTCAAAATATAAAGATGAAAATCTTAATTTAGATTTTAATGCAGATGTAAAACTGGATTCCGTTGCACCAACGGCCAATGCACATTTAAATATAATTGGTGCAAACTTACAGTCGTTAGGTTTAATGAAACGTGACGTACGAACTGCCTTAAAATTGGACGCAGATTTTGAAGGAAACAAAGATGGTTTTGATGTTATTTCAACAATCGGCGACGGTGTTGTGGTTTATGACGATAAAACATACTTGTTGGGCGATGTGCTTGCAACGGCGCACGTGCGCAGTGATACAACCTCAATTTGGTTGGACAATAAAATTGTAAAACTTCAATTAGAAAGTAATGCCGATCCCGCAACTTTTGCTTCAGCAGTGCAACGTCATATTTCAAGTTATTTTACAAAAAACACAAAAATTCCGGACAGTATTAAACGTCCCGTTAAGTTGGATATTCGCGGACAAATAATACAAGCGCCTGTTTTAAACAAAGTCTTTTTGGTGAATGTAAAGGAATTGGACACGGTAACAATTGTAGCAGATTTTGACGAAAAAGCTAGAAAATTAAACGCCTTTGTAAAAGCGCCACACATAAATTACGGCGGCAATAAATTAGATAGTTTAGCTTTTACGATGGATACAGATAAGGAGAAATTTATCTTCGATTTAGGTTTTACAAATGTTGAAGCTGGACCTTTAAAAATTCCGAAAACTAAAATTTCGGGAAGGCAGGAAGATAATATTTTGAATCTTTTGTTTAATGCAACCAATAAAGACAGCACGATTATTAACGTACGCTCTCAAATTACTGGGCCACAAGATAGACTGGTTTATAAGGTTTTGCCGGATAGTTTAATTTTCAACACACATAAATGGGCTGTTCCAGACAATAATGAAATCGTAATAACAGATAAAAATCTTGAATTCAACAATTTCAACTTTACGTATAATGACCAAAGAGTTGAAGTAACAGATAAGCTTCAGAAAATTCAAAATAAACACGTTGCAATAGATTTTCAAAATTTTAAATTAAGTGAAGTTTTAAACTATTTAAATCCTGAAAAACAAATAGCAACAGGTATTTTAAACGGTGAATTTGTAATTGAAAATCCTTTTGAAAGTGCCGGAATCTTGGCAAATCTTTCAATTGAAGAATTAAATATGTTGAACACTGATTTGGGTATTTTAACCTTAAATGCAAAACCAATTGGCGGCAATAGTTACGACTTTGATCTTGCGCTAAAAGAAGGCGAAGTAGATTTAGATTTAACAGGAGATTATCTTGCGAGTACAGACGCAGCAAAGTTGAATTTAGACCTCGATATCAATAAATTTAATATGAAAGCCTTGGAAGGTTTTTCACTAGGCGAAGTTAAAAACGCAAGTGGAAGTTTTTCAGGAAATTTTGATGTAAGCGGAACAACAACAGACCCTATTTATAATGGCGAATTAAACTTTAATGACGCAGCTTTTACCGTAACAATGCTAAACGCGCCATTCACTTTAGCAGATGAAGATATAAAAATAAACAACGACGGTTTATCTATGAACAACTTTACCGTTCGTGATGAAAACAATAATACTTTTATTGCTAGCGGCTCGATCGGAACGGAAAGCTTTCTGAATCCAACCTTTGATTTAGACTTAAAAGCTGATAATTTTCAGGTCCTAAACGCCACAAAAGAGGATAACGATTTTATATATGGAAAAGCAGCTTTTAACGCTATAGCAAAAATTACTGGAGACTTAGAAATCCCAATAATCGATATGGATTTGACGGTAACCGATGATACAGATGTTACGTATGTTATGCCAACCTCAGCCGTTGCTATTGAGGAGCGTGGCGGTATTGTGGTTTTTGTAAATCGTGAAAATCCGGATGCAATTCTTACAAAATCTAATGAAGAAAGTGGTGTAATTACTGGTTTTGATGTAAACGCACTTTTAAAAATTGGTAAAGCAGCAAAAATTACAGTTATTATTGATCAAGAAACCGGTGATAATTTTCAGGTTTTTGGTGATGGCGATTTAAATTATAAAATGAATGCCAATGGCCGAATGACCTTAAGTGGCGTTTATGAAATTGAAGGCGGCCATTATGAAATGAATCTTTACAACCTAGTAAACCGAAGATTTGAATTGGCAAAAGGTGGTCGTGTAAGTTGGTCCGGAGATCCTTTTGATGCAAGTTTGGATGTTAGCGCAATTTATAAAATTGAAACATCCGCATCTTCGTTAATGGCGCCAGTAAGCTCAAATTCAGATCCGTCAGTAAAAGGAAAATTTAGAGAAGTTTTACCCTTTTTGGTTTATTTGAATGTAGATGGAGATTTAACAGCACCCGAAATTTCATTTAATTTAGACATGGCTGAAGATGAACAAGGCGCAATTGGCGGGCAAGTTTATGGCAGATTGCAACAGGTAAATGCGCAAGAAGGTGAGCTAAACAGACAGGTTTTTTCACTTTTGGTTTTAAACCGTTTTTATCCAGAACCAGGCAGCGATGGTAGCGGTGGCGGTTTTGCGAGTATAGCACGGGATAATTTGAATGATGCACTTTCCGACCAATTAAATACATTTTCGGATAAATTGTTGGGCAATTCGGGAATCGACTTGGATTTCGGTCTAAATAGTTATACGGATTATCAAGGCGAAACTCCACAAGAAAGAACACAGCTTGATATAGCCGCCCAGAAAAAACTGTTCAACGATAGATTGATTGTTCGGGTTGGTAGCGAAGTAGATTTGCAGGGAAGCAGTTCTACAAACGAGCCTACACCTTTAATCGGCAATGTAAGTTTAGAATATTTATTAACCGATAACGGTAGATATAGATTAAAAGGTTTCAGAAAGAACCAATTTGAAAATGTGATTGACGGCCAAACTATTGTAAGCGGAATTGCTTTAATATTTACTCAAGAATTTAACCAGTTTGATGAGCTATGGCAAGCAATACTTCGCGGTGAAACAGAAAAAGAAAAGGCAGACAGAAAAGCAGCGAAGGAAAAAATAAAAGCAAAAGAGGAAGAAAATTTGAAAAACAAAGAAAAAGCGAAAGTTGACAGCACAACGCAAAAAGACGTAAATGCTGAAGAAGAAAAGTGAATATGAAATTTAGTTTTATAAAACATAAACTGCAATTAGCCATTGGGACTTTCGGAGTTCTCTTCGCATTAAATTCTTGTGCGGTAGATAAATATATTCCGGAAGGAAAGAGGCTTTATACCGGGGCGGATATTGTTATCAAATCGGATTCAGTTATTCAAAATGAAGATCAGTTGAAAGCAGTTTTGCTTGAAGCCATGAGGCCAAAACCAAATTCTAAAATTTTGGGACTTCGTCCAGGCTTGCATTATTACTATAAAATGCAGCAAGAAAAACCAGGCTTTATAAATAAATTTCTTTACAAAAAATTGGGTGAAGAGCCTGTGTATCAAGAAAATGTTGACAAACCACAAGTTGAAGAAATCTTACTGAACAGATTGGAAAACCGAGGTTTCTTTTATGGGCAAGCAACTTCAAAATTTATAGAAGAGGAAAAAAGTGCTTCAGCAGAATATACGGTAACCATACCAACGCCTTATACAATTGCAACTTATCAATTAGATAGCCTCTCCGAACCAATAAATTCTAATATTAAAACAAGTGTTGGCAATTCCAAACTTACAAAAGGGATGCGTTTTGACCTTTCAAACTTAAAGTTGGAGCGTGAACGTATAGATTCGGATTTAAAGAAAATTGGCTATTATAATTTTAGTCCAAATTTTCTAATTTTTGAAGTAGATACCAATCAATATGACAGAAAACGTTTCGATCTTTTTCTTCGGTTAAAAGATGAAACACCAGAAAAATCTGTTGTCCCTTATAAAATTTCAAAAATAAATATTTATCCAAATTTTGAAGTAAAAGATTCGGTTTCAGAAGAAATTACAAGATTTAACGAACGAAACTATATAAATGGCGAAAACTTTTTTAAATCGAAACGTCTTGATCCATTTATCACTTTAAAAGAAGGACAATTATACAGCCCAAGTGAATCTAAAAATACAGCGAGAAGACTTTCCACCATTGGTGCCTATAAGTTTGTAAATATTCAATACAAAGAGCAGGACTCATTGTTGAGCGATAGTTTGGGGATTTTAGAAGCCAATATTTATCTTTCACCACTAAACAAAAGATCAATTAGAGCCGAGCTTCAAGCAGTAACAAAAAGTAATAATTTTGCCGGACCTGGTTTAGCCTTAGTTTTTAGTAACCGAAATTTATTTAAAGGCGGCGAAACTTTGAATATTTCAACGAATATAGGTTATGAGGTACAAGCCGGCGGCGGCGCAAATAGTGGCAGGACAAGTTTAAACCTAGGTCTAAAAGGCGAATTAATTTTTCCCCGTGTAATTTCTCCGGTCAAAATTAGCAATGATTATTTTAAATATGCTATTCCAAAAACCAAAACCAGTTTAAGTTTTGATTATTTAAACCGTACTGGACTTTATGCGCTACTTTCTGGCACAGCGCAATTTGGGTATACGTGGCAAGCAAATAGATATGTAACACACGAGATAATTCCAATTTCAGTTAACTACACCAAACTGAGCAATACAACTCCAGAGTTTGAAGATATCCTCCAAAACAATCCTTTTTTACAACGAAGTTTTGATCAGGAATTTATTTCGGGACTAACCTATTCGTTCACCTATAATGGAATGGTGGATGCAGGAAAAACACACCAATTTTTCGTGAATGCAACATTGGATGTTGCTGGAAATAGCATTAGTCTTTTTGGAAAGGAAAGTGAAACTGGCAAAAATGAATTTTTAGGTCTTGAGTATACTCAATATGCCAAAGCAGATATAGATTTACGTTATCATTTTAACTTTGGTAAAGAACAGGTTATTGCCACTCGCCTTTTTGGAGGTTATGGTTATGCCTATGGAAATAGTGAAGTTTTGCCGTTTGTAAAACAATATTTTGCTGGTGGACCTTACAGTGTAAGAGCTTTTAGAATTAGATCTTTAGGGCCAGGAACGTATAGTGGTGATGTTAGTAATCCCGATAACAATTTCTTTGATTTAACAGGAAATATAAGGTTAGAAGCCAATATTGAATACCGCTTTCCAATTTTTGGTTTTTTTAAGGGAGCCGTTTTTGCAGATGCAGGAAACATTTGGAATAGCGAGGCAAATGAAGCTTATAATTTTCAAGATAAATTTACCTCAAGCTTTATAAATGAATTTGGAATGGGTGCCGGTGTTGGTCTCCGGGTAGATGTTCAAGGGTTTGTAATCAGGTTTGATTTGGCTGCACCATTTCACGATCCTTCCCTGCCAGAAGGCGAGCGATTTGATTTTAAAATTGCAGAGCCTGTATTTAATTTTGCTATTGGTTATCCTTTTTAATATTACATGTTTTAAATACGTATGAAATATAATTTTTCAACAATAATATTAATTTTGGTTTTAGTAGTAAGCGTCAATTCCTTGGCACAAGATTTTAAAGAAATTGGCTTTAAGGATTATTATCCAATTTCAATAAGACCTTCGTTTTCAACAGGTTTTGGAAATAACGAATACGAGCAAATAATTTTTGAAGCAAAACCAGTTGTTTATTATGGAATATACAATAACATTCAAAAATCTTTGAGTCAGGATACTATTAGAACTGGAGATGCGGTATATATGTCATTTCAACCGCAATTACGTTTGTATAATGAAAACTCAAAGCCTGTAAAAACACCTTCTTATAAAGTGTTAGTGGGTTGGCAACCCATAATTAGGACCAATAAAGATAATTTCGTAACACTTGCTTTTGAAACCGGACATTATAGCAATGGGCAAACTGGCGGTGCATTTAGTACCGAATTTGATGATGAAACACCCCAAAACGATTCAATTTATAAAACATTTACAGACGATACAGATTTAGCTGCTTTATTGAATAGAAAAAACGGAAATTTTTCTACTAACCTTTCTCGAATTAGCGTGAATTATAGAATTAACAGGTTTGGTTTAAATAACGAACCTTTACGAATACACTCACTTACCGCTTCGTATCAATTATATCATAAAAACTTATTGGGGATATTAGATTTTGGAGGTTTCAGCAATGACGATATAGAAATTTATGGTCGCCACGAAGTAGATTTAAGCTATGAGTTTACTGGCTACTACAAAAAAATGCGCTACATACTTGGCGCAGAAGCTTTCGTACATTTTGGAATGCATCCAAGCACAAAACCGTATAGACTGGCAACCCGCGGAATTCTTTTTCCGTGGAATAATGACTTCGGCTTTTTTACACAAGTTAGTTATGGGTTTGATGATTATAACTATCGCTTTCTGGATAGTTTTGCAAGAGTCTCATTTGGGTTAACTTGGGATTGGTTTACGCCTTTTGTTGTGAAGCCTTTAAAAGTTGTGGATTAGTTTTCTTCCGAATTTTCTTTAATTCACTTAAAACGATTTCTGTTTTTGATCTTCTAGCTTTATTCAATTAAAGCTAACTTTTTCTTAATCTGAAAAGATTTATACAATTACACTCTAATAAATTTTTCAGGCTTTTATTTCCTAATCAAATTTATATTTATTTAATTATCAATATTTTATATAATTTCAAATGCTTACAATCATTTGCAAGCAACTGTAAACGAAAGTAAGTGACTAACAACCGAATACAACTTTTTTGCTGCCATATGTTTGCATCGTCGGATCAATGAAGGTTCGATAGTATTAACTGTTTAACAATATAAAATTTAGAAATTATGAACGCATTACGAAACAAAGTACAGTTGATTGGTAGATTAGGTCAAGAACCAGAAATCATCACTTTTAAAGATGGCAACAAAATGGCCAAATTTTCACTTGCTACAGATGACAGCTACAAAGACAAAGACGGCAAAAAAGTTGAACGTGCTTATTGGCACAATATAGTTGTAAATGGCGGCTTGGTGAAAGTTGTTGAAGGCTACGTGACCAAAGGGCAAGAAATTGCAATTGAAGGTAAACTAACAAATCGTTCTTGGGACGATAAAGATGGCAAAAAACACTACATAACTGAAATACAATGTAATGAATTGTTGATGTTGAGTAAGTAATGCTTCGATACAATTTTAAAAAGGGCGCTGAAATGCGCCTTTTTTTAAAATCACTCAGCAACCTTGAATTGTGATGTTGTTTTAAAATATTGAAAGATTTAGATAATTATAATTTAACCACTTAATCTAATTTTAAGTTAAGCCTGCTAATAAATATTTAAAATCACTCAGCAACCATCAATCTTGAAATTGTATTAAAATCTTTCAGAAATAAAAATCAGATTAACAAAATAAGGTCCCTGAGTGATTTTCTAATATTTTGCTTTTCAAAATATTAGAAAATTGTACCGAAGGGCCGGCAAATATTTAACATATGGGAAATTCATATATGTATATTCTGAAATGCAGTGACGACACATATTATGTTGGCAGCACAAAAGATTTGGGATTTCGCTTTTGGCAACATTTAAATGGTGAAGGTGCCGAATACACAAAAGAAAGATTACCCGTGAAATTAGTATATGTTGAAGTTTTCTCTCGAATAGATAAAGCTTTTGAAAGAGAGCACCAATTAAAAAAATGGTCAAGAAAAAAGAAAGAAGCATTAATGAAAGGGGAAATAACAAAATTAAAATCGTTGGCAAAAAAGAAATTTGGTTAGATACAATTTTAAATATAGCGCTTTTGTGTAATTCTTAAAATCAATCCGCAATCTTAAATTGTAAATTTCATTTTAAACGTTTAAAACTTTTTCAATCATTCACAGAAATAAATGAAACTCACAAAACAGAGGTTCCTGAGTGATTCTTAGAAAAATGCCCGAAAGCATTTTTCTAAGATTGTACAGAAGGATCCAAAAACCTTAAATTTGCGGCAATGAATACAACCACAGAAAATCGCGAAATAAAAATAAAATCAACCCTCAAAACCCACTTCGGTTTTGATGAATTTAGACCAAACCAAGAGGAAATAATAAATAGCGTTTTAGCACAAAAGGAAAACCCAAACCCAAATTCGGGAACAATTGCTATTATGCCTACTGGTGGCGGAAAGTCTTTATGTTTCCAATTGCCAGCTTTGGTTTTAAATGGTACTGCAATTGTCATTTCTCCATTAATAGCTTTAATGAAAGACCAAGTTGATGCTTTACAAGCAAACGGTATTGCGGCGGAGTTTTACAACAGCTCACAACTTCCAGAAATACAACAACAGGTTTTGAAGGATTTGCAAGAAGGAATTTTAAAACTACTTTACGTTGCGCCGGAAAGTCTGCCACAATTAAATTATGTTTTAAAGAATATTGAAATAAGTCTCTTTGCGATAGATGAGGCGCATTGTATTAGTAGTTGGGGACACGATTTTCGTCCTGCTTATACCCAACTAAGCAGTTTAAAACATCAATTTCCATCTGTGCCATTAATTGCGCTTACGGCAACTGCCGATCGTGCAACTCGTGAAGATATTGGACAGCAACTTTTAATTCCTGAAGCGAAAACTTTTATTTCGTCTTTTGACAGGCCAAATTTGTTTTTAGATGTTCGCCCCGGACAAAACCGCAATAAACAGATTTTAGACTTTTTAAAAATTCATAAAAAAGAATGCGGCATCATTTATTGCCTAAGTAGAAAAAGCACAGAAAAATTGGCAACTATGCTTTCCTCAAAAGGTTATAAAGCGCAAGCATATCACGCAGGTTTATCTTCCGAAGAACGAAGCACTATTCAAGAAAAATTTTTAAGCGATGAAACGCCAATCATTGTTGCAACTATTGCCTTCGGTATGGGAATTGACAAAAGCAACGTTCGCTGGGTCATACATTATAATATGCCGAAAAATATTGATGGTTATTATCAAGAAATCGGGCGAAGTGGTCGTGACGGTTTTCCGGCACATACCATCCTCTTTTACAGTTTTGCCGATGTAATTATGCTTAGAAAATTTACAGAAGGTACCGAAACTGAAGCTTTTCAATTGGCCAAATTAGAACGTATGCAACAATACGCCGAAGCGTTAAGTTGTAGGCGAAAAGCATTATTAGGTTATTTCGGCGAGCATCTTGTTGAAGACTGTGGCAATTGCGACGTTTGTAAAACCCCGCCAAAATATTTTGATGGCACGTTGATTGCCCAAAAAGTGTGCAGCGCAGTTACGCGGTTGCGGGAACAAGAAGCCTTGGGGATGGTTTTGGATGTACTTCGTGGTTCGCAAAACGCTCAGGTTTTCGAAAAAGGCTATCAAAATATTAAAACATTTGGTGCGGCAAAAGATATTGCTTGGCGCGATTTGCAACAATATGCAATTCAGTTGCTAAATCAAGGCGTTTTGGAAATCCGTTTTCATGAAAATAATAGATTGATGCTAACATCTTCAGCTAAACAAATTTTATTTGAAGGTAAAAAAGTTCGTTTGGCAAATAGTATTCAAGAAGTTGAAGTTGAAAAAATAGTAAAAGCTGCACCTAAAAAGAGAGCTGAACTTTTTGATAAGCTTAAAGTACTTCGAGCCAAATTAGCGCAAGATTTGGGCGTTCCAGCATATATTGTTTTTAGTGATGCCACTTTGGAAGATATGGAGCAGAAAAAACCACAAAACCTAGACGATTTTACTGAAGTTTTAGGCGTTGGCGAAGCGAAACTAAATAAATACGGAGAAGATTTCTTGAAGATAATTAATAGACATTTAGATCTTGACAAGAATGATGTTTCAACCGAAATTAAAAGTTATAATATGTTCTTTAAAGAAAATATTTCGGTTGCAGATATTGCAGAAAAGCGCGGACTAAATGAAAATACAATTTACAGTCATTTTCTAAAGTTAAAAGAAACAGGAAGTGATATAGATTTACTTCAATTTATCTCAAAAAAGGAAATTGCAGAAATCAAAAAAGCAGCAAAAACACTCAAAAATCCTGACGCACTAAAACCTTATTTTGAATATTTTGAAGAAAAAATGCCGTATTGGAAAATAAAAATGGGATTGTATTTATAAATCTAATCTTCGATATTTTTATTTATATCTAAAGTATAAAAGCGTTGAAGACGTTCGGTTTCGCTTAAATCAAAACAAGGACAGCGTTTACACCTTTTTGCTTCTCCTTTTTTTAAATACTTTTCGCAGCATTCGGTTTTAAAGCCTTTTTTTTCTTTGTCCGACTTTATCTTTTTGTCTTTTGATTTCGCTTTCTTCTTCTTCGCCATATCTTAAAAGAAAATTTCTTGCGCCACTCTAAAAGTGTTTGCGTGCGCATCAATAATAGTTTTTATTTCGGGCGAATAACCGCCACCCATACTTACTTGCACCGGAATGTTTAAATCTTTGCACGTTTCTAAAACATAACGATCGCGCTGTTTACAACCTTCAACCGTACAACTCAATCTGCCCAATTTATCGGTTTCCAAAATATCTACACCTGCCAAATAGAAAATAAAATCTGGCTTTTGTTCTTCGATTAATTTAGGCAAGGTCTCTTTTAATATTTTCAAATAAACCTCATCACCACTTCCGTCGGGAACGGGAATATCCAAATCGCTTTTTTCCTTTTTAAATGGATAATTGCCGGCTCCGTGCATTGAAAATGTAAAAACTTTTTCGTCATTTTCAAAAATTTCCGCCGTGCCGTTTCCTTGGTGAACATCTAAATCTACGATTAAAATTTTATTGATATCCCGATTGCGAGCTCGCGAAGCAATCTGCTCGTCGAAAATGCCAGAAATTATGTCCGTTTTCTTCGCTTGAGATGTCAGACGTTCATTCTTTCCATACTTTTTTAATAAATATCGAGAAGCTATTGCTTGGTCATTCAACAGACAAAAACCTTCTCCATGGTCTGTAAATGCATGATGCGTGCCGCCGGCAATATTCATTGCTATTCCGTATTTAAGGGCAAATTCGCAACAATCAATTGTTCCTTGAGAAATCCGTCTCCCTCTTGTAACTAATGCTTCAGAAAGTGGAAAACCTATTTTTCTAGCCGAGCTTCTATCAACCGAAAGATTCAGTAAACTTTCAAAATATTCGTTAGTATGAACGGCTAAAATAAATTCTTCTGAAAGAATTTCAGGCTCAAAAAAGTTTACTTCAGTAACCGTACCTTCATGCAGTAATTGCTTTGGCAATAAATCATATTTAACCATCGGAAAGCGATGACCTTTCGGTAATGGGTGTTTATAAATTGGGTGAAAAGCAATTTTAAGCATTTAATTTATGAAGTTTTAATTGAATTCGCTTTCTAGCAACATCAACTTCTAAGACTTTCACTACAATTTGTTGATGCAGATGAACGTGTTCATTCACATCTTTTACTAAACTATCTGAAAGATTGGAAACATGAATTAAACCACTTTCTTTAATCCCAACATCCACAAAACAGCCAAAATTGGTAATATTATTTACAATGCCGGGCAGTAATTGTCCTGCACGTAAATCGGCTATGGTTTTAATATTTTGATTGAATGTAAAAACTTTTGCCTCTTCACGAATATCTAGCCCAGGTTTTACAAGTTCATTAATGATATCCTTTAAAGTTGGTAACCCAATTTTCTCTGATGTATAATTTTTAAGATTTATGTTTTGAAGCAAAATTGAATTTCCAATTAATTGTGAAATTTCAACTCCTTCATCTTTTGCCATTTTTTCAACTATAACATAACTTTCGGGATGTACAGAAGAATCATCAAGTGGATTGTCGCCATTTTTAATTCTTAGAAATCCACCGGATTGTTCAAAGGCTTTTTCGCCCAAACGTGTAACATTTTTAATCTCCTTTCTTGAAGAAAAAGCGCCGTTTTCCTCACGATAACTCACGACGTTTTCAGCCAATTTTGGACCAATTCCCGAAACATAACTCAACAAAGAAATACTCGCTGTATTAATGTTTACGCCAACCGAATTTACAGCCAGTTCTACAGATTTATCTAAAGAGCTTTGCAATTTTGTTTGGTCAACATCGTGTTGATATTGACCAACGCCGATTGATTTTGCGTCAATTTTTACCAATTCGGCCAACGGGTCCTGCAAACGCCTACCAATTGAAACTGCACCACGAACGGTAACATCATAATTTGGAAACTCATCTCGCGCAATTTTTGAAGCTGAATATATTGACGCGCCAGCCTCGCTGACAATAAAAACTTGAACAGGATTTCTGAACTGAATTTTCTTAATAAACTGTTCCGTTTCTCTTGAAGCTGTTCCATTTCCAATAGCAATTGCTTCAATCTTGTGAGCTTCAGCCAAAGAGCTAATCTTTTTTATTGCTCCAATCAGATCACTTTTTGGTGGATGTGGGTAAATGGTTTCGTTATGGTGTAAACCGCCTTGCTCGTCCAAGCAAACAATTTTACAACCACTTTTAAAACCTGGGTCTATAGCCAAAACGCGCTTTTCTCCCAACGGTGAACCAAGTAAAAGTTGCTTTAGGTTTTTGGCAAAAACTGTAATTGCCATTTCATCTGCTTTTTCTTTAGCAGCAATTAAAATTTCATTTGAAAGTGCCGGAAACAGAAGACGTTTATAGCTATCTTCTATAGCTAGTTTTATTTGTTTTGAAGCTTCATCTTTTAATTTTATGATGCGCTCTTCAATTTTTGAAATAGCTTTTTCATCTTCAATTTCAATTTTATTTCGAATAAATCCTTCGGAAGTTGCACGAAGAATTGCCAATAATCTGTGCGACGGAATTTTGTTTAACGCTTCATTCCAATCAAAATAATCACGGAATTTTTGTGCTTTTTCATCTTTTTCAAACTTCTTTACAACTTTGGTTGAAATAACAGCGAAGCGTTCCAATTGGTTTCGCAGCATATTTCTAATGTCGGTGCGTTCATTAATCCATTCAGCAATAATGTGGCGTGCACCTTCCAAAGCTTCTTCTTCCGAGATTATTTCACCTTTTTTATATTTTGAAGCTAAATTTGAAATTTCAGAAGTATTAAAGTTTCGGGATTGGCCCATTATAATTTTGGCCAAAGGTTCTAAACCATTTTCCCTTGCGGTGTCTGCTTTTGTTTTGCGCTTCTTTTTAAAAGGCAAATACAAATCTTCCAACGTAATTAAATCTATTGCTTTTTCAATTTTAATTTTTAATTCGGCATTTAAAATTTCTTGTTCGGCTAAGGTTTTTAAGATTGTAGATTTTCGTTTTTCCAACGCTTCAAATTGCTCTTTAAGCTTTACAATATCCCCAATTTGAACCTCATCAAGGTTGCCCGTCATTTCTTTTCGATATCTGGAAATAAACGGGATTGTAGCGTCTTCATTTAAAAGTTTTACGGTGTTTTGTATACTTTTTTCGGGAAGGTTTGTGTGGGATTTTATAAAGGCTAAAAGTGTAGTCATTTAAAGGAAAATTAAATCCAGCGTGCAAAAAATAGTTTTTTAAAAAAAGGAATTTTAATTAATAGTTGCCCCATTATCAACCCCATCAATCGCAGGATTTACAAAAACCAATTTTCCTTCAGCATTTTCGGTCATTAAAATCATTCCTTGACTTTCTACACCTCGCAGAGCTCGTGGTGCAAGGTTTACCAAAACGGTAACTTGTTTGCCTACAATTTCTTCTGGTGTAAAGCTTTCGGCAATGCCAGAAACTATGGTTCTTACATCTATTCCAGTATCAACTTTTAACACTAAAAGTTTATCTGCTTTTGGCATTTTTTCAGCTTCTATGATTGTACCTACACGCATATCTAGTTTTGTAAAATCATCAAATTGAATTGTTTCTTTTTGAGGCATAATTTTCGGTTTTTCGGTTTCGGCTTCTACTTTATTGGCAGAAGCATTATCAATTTTGGTTTTGTTTAATTTTTCTAGTTGGGCTTCAATCTGCTCATCTTCAACTTTGCTGAAAAGTAATTCTGAAGTTCCTATTTTATGATTTGGTTTAATGAGTTCCGAATTTGTAGCAACGTCTTTCCACGTTAGTTGCTCCTCGGTTCCGCTTGGAGACCGGTCGCTCAAATTTTGATCACTGAGCGGCACTGAAGTAAGCATTTGCTTTAATTTATGACTAGTAAACGGCAAAAACGGCTCGCTTAAAATTGACAAAGCTGAAGCAATTTGTAGCGCAACATACATCACAGTTTTTGTACGCTCTTCATCAGTTTTTATTGTTTTCCAAGGCTCTTCGTCGGCTAAATATTTGTTTCCCAGTCTTGCAACATTCATTAATTCACCTTGCGCTTCCCTAAAACGGTAACGTTCCAGAGAGCTTGCAATTACCGCAGGATATGCTTTTAATTCGGCTAATGTTTTTTCGTCAATTTCATTGAATGCTGATGGTTCTGGTACAATCCCGTCGTAATATTTATCGGTTAAAACCATAATACGGTTAATAAAATTTCCGAAGATGGCAACTAATTCATTATTATTTCTTGCTTGAAAATCTGCCCACGTAAAATCGTTATCCTTTGTTTCCGGAGCATTTGCCGTTAGTGTATAACGCAAAACATCTTGTTGGTTTGGAAAATCTTCCAAATATTCGTGCAGCCAAACCGCCCAATTTTTACTGGTAGAAATTTTGTTTCCTTCAAGATTTAAAAATTCATTTGCAGGAACGTTGTTCGGTAAAATGTAACTGCCGTCTGCTTTTAACATTGCTGGAAAAATAATACAGTGAAAAACAATATTATCCTTACCAATAAAGTGTAACAATTTGGTGTCTTCATCTTTCCAGTAATCTTCCCAATTTTTACCTTCTTTTTCTGCCCATTCTTTTGTTGAAGAAATATAGCCGATTGGCGCATCAAACCAAACATACAATACTTTACCATCGGCTCCTTTTACTGGAACAGGAATTCCCCAATCTAAATCGCGCGTTACAGCTCTTGGTCGTAAACCGTCGTCAATCCAGCTTTTGCATTGGCCTAAAACATTCGTTTTCCAGTCTTTTTTATGGTCAACTAAAATCCATTCTTTCAGAAAATCTTCATATTCATTTAGCGGCAAAAACCAATGTTTGGTTTCTTTCATAACAGGAATTGCACCCGTAATTGCACTCTTAGGATTAATTAAATCTGTTGCATTGTGGCTTGTTCCGCAGTTTTCACATTGGTCGCCATAGCTTTCCTCAAAACCACATTTTGGGCAGGTTCCAACTACAAAACGATCTGCTAAAAATTGATCCGCTTCGGCATCGTATAGTTGTTCGGTAACTTCTTCGATAAATTTTCCTTTTTCGTATAATTTCTGAAAAAACTCTGAAGCAGTTTTATGATGAATTTCAGCCGAAGTCCTAGAATAATTATCAAAAGAAATTCCAAAATCAGCAAAACTTTTTTTGATGATTGCGTGGTATTTATCAACTACTTGCTGTGGTGTAATTCCTTCTTTTTTGGCTTTCAACGTTATAGCAACGCCGTGTTCATCGCTTCCGCATATAAACGCTACATCTTTATTTTGAAGTCTTTGATAGCGCGCATAAATATCTGCCGGCACGTAAACACCAGCCAAATGACCGATATGAACGGGTCCATTTGTATAGGGCAAAGCGGCAGTTATTGTGTACCTGTTTGGCGTATTTGAAGTATCTTGATTTTGAGACATAAAAAAATTTAAAAGCTTGCCAAATTGAGCAAGCAAGCGCAAAAGTACATATAAATGTAGTAATTTGTGGCTTTAAAATATTTGATGAAAACACCCAATAAACTGAAAAAAGGCGATACAGTTGCTATCGTTTCAACCGCCAGAAAAATTTCGATTGATGAATTAAAACCTGCTTTAACTTTGTTAGAAAATTGGGGATTTAAAACGGTTATAGGCAAAACTATTGGTGCGGAAGAAAACCAATTTGCAGGAAATGATGATTTGCGCGCAACAGATTTTCAAGACATGCTCGATAATCCTGAAATAAAAGCAATTTGGTGTGCTCGCGGTGGTTATGGCACAATCAGAATTATCGATACATTAGACTTTTCAAAGTTCAAAGAAAATCCAAAATGGATTGTTGGCTATAGCGATGTTACGGTTTTACATTCTCATATTCATAATTTGGGCGTTGAAACCTTGCATGCACAAATGTGTTTGGAAATTGAAAATAAGACAGTGGAAACTTCAGAAAGTATCCGAAAGGTTTTGTTTGGTGAAGATTGCGCTATTCAAATTGAAAGGACGGAATCCTTCTCTCCAAATGAAATTGTTTCAGGAGAATTAATTGGTGGAAATCTTTCGGTTCTTTATTCACTTATTGGAAGTTCTTCGGAAATGAACACAGATGGAAAAATTCTTTTTATTGAAGACCTCGACGAAATGCTGTATCATATAGACAGAATGATGATGAATTTGAAACGAAGCGGTTATTTAAAAAATCTGAAAGCATTGATCATTGGTGGAATGACACAAATGAAGGATAACAAAGTATATTTCGGAAAAACGGCTGAAGAAACAATAATAGATTTAATAAAAGAATATAATTACCCAATAATTACAAATTTTCCAGCTGGACACATTGTGGATAATCAGGCTTTAATTATGGGAAGAAATGTGAAGTTGCATTTTGAGGAATCGACCATTAAACTTCAATTTTAAAAGTAAAATTTAAAAATCAAATAAACCAAAAGTCTTTAATTAATTATGGCTTCACACAATGATCTTGGACAATTAGGAGAAGAGTTGGCAACCCTTCATTTAGTAAAAAATGGATATACCATTTTACATCGAAACTTTGTGTTTCAAAAAGCTGAGATTGATATTATTGCGAAAAAGCAAAAAGGTACCATTATAATTGTTGAAGTTAAAACCCGAAACAGTGAATTTTTTGGCGATCCGCAAAGTTTTGTAACGCCAGGAAAAATAAAGAATATTGTAAAGGCTGCCAACCAATATATGATTGATAATGAACTTAAAGAAGAAGTTCGATTCGATATTATTGCAGTTTTAAAAAATCAGAAGATAGAAAAGTTGGAGCATTTTGAAAACGCTTTTTATCATTTCTAACAAATAAGTTCACAATTTGTAATTCCGAAAAAAGTAAAACGACTTTCTTTATCCAAATTATTATTTATAAAAAAATATGAACGAAGCAATTATAAAAGCTATTCAGAGACAGAAGGAAAATCCAAACTTGAAGTATCGGTTAAAAGAACGTACTGAAGAATTTACCAAGCTTTTGTTCTTAACCCTATTTGATTCTGAGACTTCCGTCTCAAACAATTTAGAAGTTTTAGAAAAACTTTTTGAGGAATTGGCAGATATTGCGTGTTGGCTTCCAGAAAAACCTTGTAAAAAATTATGGAAATCCTATTTAGAAAAATTACCTGAAATACTGGAAAAACTAAATAAAGATGCCAAAGCATTTTTAGAAAATGATCCCGCGGCAAATTCTATCGAAGAAATTTATTTATCCTATCCCGGTTTTTATGCGATTGCAATTTACAGGTTAAGCCACGAGTTTTATAAAGTTAGAATGCCTTTAGTGCCAAGACTTATGAGCGAATGTGCGCACAGAATGACGGGAGCCGATATAAATCCTGGCGCGCAAATCGGCGAATCATTCTTTTTAGATCACGCTACAGGAACTGTTATTGGAGAAACTACGGTTATTAAAAATAACGTAAAAATTTACCAAGGTGTTACTTTGGGAGCGCTTTCGGTACATAGGGATTTACGTAATAAAAAACGTCATCCAACGGTGGAGGACAATGTAGTTATATATGCAAACGCCACAATATTAGGCGGAAAAACAATTATTGGCGCCAATAGCATTATTGGTGGAAATACTTGGATTACCAGTTCAATCGCGCCAAATTCCTTAGTTTCCAATACAAATCAAGTAAAAATTAAAACAGCAAATAATGTATAAAACACTTGTAGATTTTATAGGAAATACCCCATTAATAGAATCGAAGACCTTAGTAAAAAACCCAAACATTACCCTGCTTTTCAAAATGGAAGGTCATAATCCTGGCGGTAGCGTGAAAGACCGCGCCGCTTATAATATGATAAAATCAGCTTTAGATAGAGGTAAAATAGATCAAAACTCCAAATTAATTGAAGCTACAAGTGGTAATACTGGTATTGCATTGGCAATGATTGCAGGAATTTTTAAGCTTAATATAGAACTTGTAATGCCTGAAAATTCTACTAAAGAGCGGGTACAAACAATGCGTGCTTATGGTGCAAAAGTAACCTTAACATCCTCGGATATTGGAATTGAGGGATCTCGAGATTATGCTGAAAAGAAAGTATTGGAAGAGGGTTATTATTCTTTCAATCAATTTGCTAATGATGACAATTGGAAAGCGCATTATAAAACAACAGGTCCTGAAATTTGGAGAGATACGGATGGAAAGGTAACCCATTTTGTAGCGGCTATGGGCACTACTGGAACCATAATGGGAACATCTACTTTTTTGAAGGAAATGAATAAAGACATACAAATTGTTGGAGCCCAGCCTACTGACAACTCAAAAATACCTGGAATTAGAAAATGGCCCGAAGCTTATTTGCCGAAAATTTTTAATCCGAAAAAAGTAGATCAAGTTATTGAAGTAAGCGAAGCCGAAGCAACTGCAATGACCAAGCGTTTGGCTACAGATGAAGGCATATTTGCAGGAATGAGCAGCGGAGGTAGTATAACCGCTGCATTAAAATTGGCCGAATCAATTGAGCAAGGCGTAATAGTTGCTATTATTTGTGATCGTGGTGATAGGTATTTGTCTTCTTCGCTATTTGAATAATTTTGTAGGTATTCAAATACTTTCCTTTTTCAAAATATCCCCAATTTTATAAAGTAAAATAATCTTTAAAATTACAAGTGGGATTAAAAAGAAAAGACCTAACCACGCCAAAAAAACGAGTGCAAATAATATCCCACTTACTACTTCAAATCCACCGGCTATTTCTGGAATTTTCCCTAAAGGTTCTTTCAATCGCATGAGCGCTAAACCGAAAATAATGCTGCCAAATCCACAAAAAATTGATTGGGTAGCCAAAATATATTCCACATAAAATGGATCCATATAAAGGGAAACCATATCATAACCATAAAATAAAATGGTGGTGCCAATTAAAAAGTAAGCTCCAATTTTTAGTAAATAATTATTGAAGATTTCGCCACTTAAAACGAAGCCCCATAAAAAATAAATATAAGCAACCATCACAATAAATTTCATACTTATATATGCACCTTTAGAGATGATGAGTTCATCTTCATAGAATCTTGCATAGTCAACAGCAAATTCAACAAAGCCTGAAAGAAAATATATAATCCCACAAATCCAGGCAAGTTTTATGTGGAAGGAAAAAAACTTTATCCTTTTAAAATTAAAATTATCAAAGTATGACGTTTCCGAATCCTGTAGGTTTTCCAAATCTTGTCCCAAAGCATTTAAAATGGTTTTCAAAGTAAAGCTGCGCGGCGTTACTTCACCAGATTCAATACGCTGAATGGTACGTACATTAATGTTGCATTGTTCTACAAGTTCTTCCTGTGTAAAACCTTTTTGTTTGCGGAGTTCTAAAATTTTTCGGCCAAGTTCTGGTTGTTTCATTTTCTTTAAATTGATGAAGCAATAGTACGATTGCAATAAAGATAGTACAATATTTTCAAGGGAATTTCACCCGACATTTGCACGACATTCGTTACTGACGGCTAAAAACCAACTTATTTTAAAATGTTGAAGTACTGAATTGATTTATAAGTTATTAAAATGAAAATTATTTTTATCATTAATTACAAAGCCTATTTTAAGGAAATAGGGTTTTAAAAAAATATAAACTTTCCGTTATTTCAAACTTGTTTTTATTGGATATTAAAATTTTGAAATTAAATACATAAGTAGATTTCCTAATAATTAAATCTATAATTTTATTTTTAAGTAGTTAAACTTTATTGTAGCTTTAAAACTTAGCAATTAAGTTAGATGAAAATTATACATATAAGTGCGGAATGTTACCCAATTGCCAAGGTTGGCGGTTTGGCTGATGTTGTGGGCGCGCTACCAAAATATCAAAATTCGTTAAAGAGTGATAGTAGTGTTGTAATGCCTTTTTACAACTATAAATTTACGCAAACCAATACTTTCGATGAAGTTTATCGCGGTCAATTACAACTAGGTTTTCAATCGCAAGAATATCGGATTTTATCACTTTCTAAAAATGAATTGGGCTACGAGCTTTTTTGTGTAGATATTCCGTATTTGCTTCACACGAGCCATGTTTATAGCGATAATGATACGTATCGTTTTATGGCATTTCAAATTGCGGCTTTGGATTGGATACTTCAATTTAAAAATAAACCAGAAATTGTTCACTGCCACGATCATCATTCCGGTCTTATACCATTTATGATGGCGCATTGTTACAAATACGAAGATCTAAGAGGGATTCCAACCATTTTCACCATACACAATGGCCAATATCAAGGTTGGTTTGGTCACGATAAAATCCCACTTTTACCAGCTTTCGATTCTAATAATTTTGGATTGTTGGACTGGAACGGAATGATAAACCCAATGGCTGCAGCAATAAAATGCGCGTGGAAAGTTACAACCGTTTCCCCAAGCTATCTCGAAGAATTAATGTATGAAGCCAACGGGTTAGAAAGTTTACTTCGCCAAGAAAGGCATAAATCTATTGGAATTTTAAATGGAATTGATTCCGAAGTTTGGAATCCAAACAAAGATTCCTACATTGAAAAAAACTTTACACTTCGAAGCGTAAAAAATGGGAAAGCAGCAAATAAAAAATATCTGTGCGACACGTTTAATCTTGACATAAACAAACCACTTTTTACCTTTATTGGAAGATTAGTTGAAGAAAAAGCAGCAGATTTACTGCCAAGTGTTTTTCGTGAAGTATTGAGCTCGGGTAAAGTAAATGTGCTCATTTTAGGAAGCGGAAGTGATCACGTAGAAGGACAACTAAACTCATTGAAAAGTCATTTTTCTGGACTTTACAATGCATATATCGGTTACAATGAAAAGCTTGCACACACAATTTATGCTGGGGCAGATTTTCTTTTAATGCCAAGCAGGATAGAACCTTGTGGTTTAAACCAAATGTATGCGCTACGCTATGGCACAGTTCCAGTTGTTCATAGAGTAGGCGGCTTGCAGGATACTGTATTAGATATTGGCGATGGCGGCTTTGGTATTTGCCATGACCAAGTAAGTGTTTCTTCAATTGTCCACGCAATTTCAAGAGCGTATGACTTTTATAATGAAGAAAAATCTTTTGCCGAAAACAGAAAAACAATAATGCAGATAGACCATTCTTGGGATAAATCTGCAAAAACTTATATAGATTTATACAAATACATAAAATAAACTTTTATGCACAACAATAAAACAATTGCCATTATTTTGGGCGGCGGACAAGGCTCAAGATTATACCCATTAACAGAAAGCAGAAGTAAACCTGCTGTACCTATCGCGGGAAAATACAGGTTGGTAGATATCCCAATTTCAAACTGCATAAATTCGCAGATTACACGTATTTATGTGCTTACGCAATTTAACTCCGCTTCGTTAAATCAGCATATTAAAAACACATATACCTTTAGTTTTTTTAGCTCGGCATTTGTAGATGTACTTGCGGCAGAGCAAACCGTAAATAGTAAAGAATGGTTTCAAGGAACGGCAGATGCTGTACGCCAAAGTATGCATCATTTTAAAGGACAAGATTATGAATATGCCTTGATCCTTTCCGGAGATCAATTATATCAAATGGATTTTAATGAAATGCTAAACGCACACGCCAAGAGTGGTGCGGAAATTAGCATTGCCACCTTACCCGTTAATGCGAAAGATGCAACCGGCTTTGGAATTTTAAAAACCGATGATGAGAATATAATTACTTCCTTTATAGAAAAACCAGATGACGCACTACTACCCGATTGGAAAAGCAATGTTTCGGATGATATGATGCGCGAGGGGAAAGAATATTTAGCCTCAATGGGTATCTATATTTTTAATAGGAAATTATTGGAAGATTTAATGACAAATCCAAATACGAATGATTTTGGGAAAGAAATATTACCACAAGCAATAGAAAAGCATAAAACAATAAGCTATCAATATGAAGGTTACTGGACGGATATTGGAAATATAGATTCATTCTTTGAAGCGAATCTAGGCCTGACGGATGATATCCCAAAATTCAATTTATACGATGGAAATCAGCGCGTTTACACAAGAGCACGTATTTTGCCAACTTCAAAAATATCTGGAACAATGTTGGACAAAGCCGTAATTGCTGAAGGTTGCATTATTCACGCCTCAAAAATTGAACGGTCTGTAATTGGTATACGCTCAAGAATTGGTAATGAAACTGTAGTGCACAACACCTATATGATGGGTAACGATTATTACGAATCTTTGGAAGAAGTACATCTAAAGAAGACAGCAATTTTAATGGGAATTGGTGAACGCTGCTTTATTAAAAACGCAATTATCGACAAAAATTGCCGCGTTGGTGATGATGTGCGGTTAAATGGCGGAAAGCATTTAGAAGATTGCGAAACAGATAATTACCTTATTAAAGACGGAATTATAGTTGTAAAAAAAGGAGCTACAATTGCTTCGGGAACTAATATTTAAAAGATTAAAAACCTATTTCTTATTACTAATCAATCCCAAAAGCTCTTCTAGCGTTTGGGGTTTTGCTATAATTTTTTTATCGGAATTTAGAAGAATAAATGTTGGTGTTACATGAATATCGTATGCTTTTCCGACTTTATTATTCCAATGTTCCAAACCTAAAATGTGTGTAAAATTAGGCAGTATTTTAATTTCTTTATTCCACGATTCTTCGCCATCTTCAAGGCCAAAAGCAATGGCTTCTAATTTCGATTTTTCAATATATTGCAGCTGTTTGCTTAATTTCGGCATTTCGGTTAGGCAATGTGAACACGTGCTACTCCAAAAAACTACTAAATAGTTTTCTGAATCTTTCTGGTCATAAAGAGAAGTTGAAATTAATTTTCCATCTTGCACTTTCTCCCAAGAAAAATTTGGAGCCTTTGCACCAATTGCAGTGTTCATAGCCGTTTTAACAACTTCAGCTTCCTTCGTTTTCCCATTTTTTTCTAATAATGGAATTAAATATTGATTCCCAATATATTTTGAATTCAAATTGTTTTCATACTTAGAAAACTCTTTAAAAAGTCTATCTAACATTGAAAGTTGAAAATCTTCTGAAGTTTTGCTTAATTGCGAAACAACAGCGTCCACATCTTTTTCATTTCTAATAAATAAAATGAATTTATCGAAAAGGAATTTAGATTTTTGAAGCGTTTCGTTGGTTACATCAATAGAATCAAAATAATGATTTTGAATTTCTTGATTATAAGTTTCAACCGAAATAAAGGATTTTGGAAGGTACGGTGCAGCAGCTTTTATAAAAATATTACAAATTAAACCAGCGCTCTGCTTTTCAAATTTTTGCTGGACTTTAGACTGTTCTTTAAATAGCTTTTTAAACGTTTTTGAACCTTTATTTGAAACCATTGCTTCATAAATCTTCTTATTTATAGCAACCATTTCAACATTATAATCGTTGTAAATAATATTTTCTTTTGATGCTGTAAATGAAATTCCCTTTTTCATATCCAAGTTAAAATCAACATCTTCCTTGCCATTGTAAATAATATCAAAACTATTTTCCTCCTGCGGTATTGCGTAAACTAAGCTGTAAATTCCAGCCGCATCTTTCTCGGTCATTTTATAGTTGACATTACCAAGGGAATCTAGAGCCATATCCTTTGAATAAAGCTTTTCAGTTGCCGTGTTTTTATATAAAATGGTAAAAGTGAAGTTTTCTTTTGGGGAAAAAGAACCACTAATAGTATGTTGCGCTTGCAATATTAGCGGAAGAAAAACCATTAACAATAAAGCACTCATTTTCATATTGATATTTTTTTCGTGTAAATGGCCAATTAACTTTTTGAAAGTTAGATTCATTGGTCCGTAAATGGTTTGAAAGCCGCCAAAGCTTTTTCAACTGTGTTTATTCCTTCAAAAGTTAGTAGTAGTTTTAAACCGTTTCGCGTATCCTTTTCTTTCATAGTAACATTGCGGGAATGGGTTTGTACATATTGAATAACGCTGTTAAAACTATCGGTTTGATAAAAAGCGCTTTGTTGGTCCGCAATAAAATAACCGACCATTTTTTTATTCTTCATCACCAAACGCTCCAAACCAATTGAGGTGGCAATCCACTTCAGCCTAACACTATCAAGCAAATCTTGTGCCTTTTTGGGTAATTCTCCAAAACGGTCTACTAATTCTGTTTCAAACTTTGTTAGTTCTTCCTCTGTTTTTAGCTCGTTTAATTTGGTGTACAGATTTAATCTTTCGGTCACGCTATTTACGTAATCGTCGGGAAAAAGTAATTCAAAATCGGTATCCATCACCATTTCCTTCACATACTTTTTACCGTTTATTGAGCGGTTTCCTGTGCCGGCACTTTCGTTTTCTTCATAAAGGTTCTTAAATTCTTTTTCCTTTAATTCATCAATTGCTTCCGCCAATATTTTTTGGTAGGTTTCAAAACCAATTTCATTAATGAAGCCGCTTTGTTCACCTCCTAGCAAATCGCCTGCGCCACGGATTTCTAAATCTTTCATTGCAATATTTAAACCACTTCCCAATTCTGAAAATTGTTCCAAAGCTGTTATTCTTTTTCGGGCATCTTCAGTCATTACAGATTCTGGCGGTGTTATGAAATAACAGAATGCTTTTTTATTACTTCGCCCAACTCGCCCACGCATTTGGTGTAAATCTGAAAGTCCAAAATTATTAGCGTTATTTATGAAAATGGTATTTGCATTAGGCACATCCAAACCACTTTCAATAATTGTGGTGGAAACCAAAACATCAAATTCATTATTCATAAATCGAAGCATTAAATCTTCCAATTTCTTGCCATCCATTTGTCCGTGGCCAATACCAACTTTTGCATCTGGCACCAAACGCTGGATTAATCCTGCAACTTCCTTTATATTTTCAATACGATTGTGAACAAAGAAAACCTGACCACCACGAGAAATTTCATAACTAACCGCATCCCGAATTGCTTCTTCCCCAAAACGGATTACGTGCGTTTCAATTGGGTACCTATTTGGAGGTGGGGTTGTTATTACGCTTAAATCCCTTGCTGCCATTAGGCTGAATTGTAATGTTCGTGGAATTGGTGTTGCGGTTAGTGTAAGCGTATCAACATTTTCCTTTATCGTTTTCAGCTTATCCTTTACGGCAACTCCAAACTTTTGTTCTTCATCAATTACCAAAAGTCCCAAATCTTTAAATTCAACACTTTTATTAACTAATTGATGCGTACCGATTACGATATCAAGTTTTCCGCTCTTCAAATTTTCCAGAACCGTTCTTCGTTCTTTGGTAGTTCTAAATCTATTTAAGTAATCAACATTTACGGGCATTTCGGCTAAACGTTCTGTAAATGTTTTATAATGCTGAAATGCTAAAATAGTTGTTGGCACTAAAACTGCAACTTGCTTTCCATTATCAACTGCTTTAAAAGCTGCACGGATGGCTACTTCGGTCTTTCCAAAACCCACATCGCCACAAACCAAACGGTCCATTGGCCGCTCGTTTTCCATATCACGCTTAACATCTTCGGTTGCTGTGCTTTGGTCTGGCGTGTCTTCATATATAAATGAAGATTCTAGTTCCGCTTGCAAATAACTATCTGGATCGTAAGCAAAGCCTTTTAAAGTTCGGCGTTTTGCGTACAATTCAATTAAATTGAAGGCAATTTCCTTTACTCGGGTTTTGGTTTTTTGCTTTAATTTTTTCCAAGCATCACTTCCTAATTTATAGATTTTTGGCGCTGAACCATCTTTTCCATTGAATTTTGAAATCTTATGAAGACTGTGAATGCTCAAATACAAAATATCCCGATCGCCATAAAAAAGCTTGATAGCTTCCTGCATTTTCCCTTCAACATCTATTTTTTGAAGTCCGCCAAATTTTCCAATTCCGTGGTCAATATGCGTAACATAATCGCCAACTTCAAGATTTGTAAGCTCTTTTAATGTTAACGCCTGCTTTTTGGCAAAACCGCTTTTAAGCTGAAATTTATGGTAGCGCTCAAAAATTTGATGGTCTGTATAACATACATTTTTCTGATCGTCATCTATAAATCCTTGAAATAAAGGAAAAACTATTGTTTCAAACTCACTTACATTTTGCTGGGCATCTTCAAAAATATCGTGAAAACGTTTTGCCTGTTGTTCTGTGCTACAAAAAATATAGTTTTTATAACCTTTTTCGGTATTTTCATTCAAGTTTTCAATTAGTAAATTGAATTGTTTGTTAAATGACGGTTGCGGTTTCGTATGAAACGAAATTGATCTTTCGGATTCACTCTGTAATCGAGAAGTTGAATTTACGCTTAATTGAACTGTTGTAAATTCTGAAAGTTGTTTTTGTAGTAAACCTGAATTGCAAAAAAGTTCTTCCGGCTTACTTCGTTGAATTGTCTTGTCAATTTCTGAATAAGACTTTGTTGCTTTTTCAAAAAGTAG
>JBBSOK010000018.1:0-33613 GCA_038259825.1 Flavobacteriales bacterium | reverse complement strand
CTTCCGGTAATTCATTTCCCGGAATTATTTCTACATTGCTAATAGCTGGTTCTATAATATTTTGATGCTTTTTTATTCTTTCCTTTTTAATAGAAGACGTGGTTGAAGTTATGCTGCGCTTAGAGCCGCCACAAGAGGCTAAAAATGCAGCTACAAATAATAATAAGAGCGTTCTTTTCATGAGGAATAGAAAAAATTTTAATTTGAGGTTTAAAAATTATAACAGGTTTTAAAAGTATGAATTTTTAATTTGCAATTTATATTTAAGTGTCGAAAAACTTTTTTCTGGTTTCTAATTTTTTGTGGCTTCGTCAACAATAAGCTTTGCTGTATTTTCACTAGCTCCTTTTCCGCCCAACTTTTTTTCCAGATCATAATAATCAAAAAACATTGTAGCTCGCTTATAATCGTCTAAAATAATGGTTAATTCCTCTCTTAAACGCTTTTGGTTGAAATCTGTTTGAATTAATTCCGTCACTACTTCTTTATCTAAAATTAGATTAACGAGTGATATGTATTCTAAATTTATTACCCTTTTGGCAATTTCATACGAAACCCTGCTACCTTTATAACAAACCACTTGTGGTACTTTAAAAAGTGCTGTTTCTAAAGTTGCTGTACCGGATGTAACCAATGCTGCGCTGGCTATACTTAACAAATCGTAGGTTTTATTTTCTAATAAATGAACGTTTTCCTGCTTTATAAATTGAAGATAAAATTCCTTTTCTTGGCTCGGAGCGCCTGCAATTATAAATTGATATTCTGGAAAGTGGTCAACAACGCTAAGCATCACTTCCAACATTTTGGATATTTCTTGCTTTCTGCTTCCCGGAAGTAATGCAATAATTGGTCTATTATCTAAACCGTTTTCACTCTCAAATGTGGCGGGATCAACTTGCTTTCTATCGGCAATTGCATCAATCAATGGATGTCCAACAAAGTGAACGGGATAATTATGTTTTTCTTCATAGAAATCCTTTTCAAAAGGAAGAATTACATACATTTTATCGACATCCCTTTTAATATCTTTAATTCTATTTTCTTTCCAAGCCCAAATTTGTGGAGAAATATAATAATGGGTTTTGTAGTTGAGCTTTTTAGCCCATTTCATTATTCGGAAGTTGAATCCAGGATAATCTATAAAAATGAGAATATCTGGATTGTGAGCTAGAATATCCTTTTTACAAGCTTTAATATTTTTGAAAATGGTTGAAAGATTCATTACCACTTCCAAAAACCCCATAAAAGCTAAGTCCCTATAATGCTTAACCAAAGTGCCGCCAGCATTCTGCATCAGGTCGCCACCCCAAAACCTAAATTCGGCTTGCGGATCTTCCTTCTTTATGGCCTTCATTAAATTTGCCCCGTGCAAATCTCCCGAAGCTTCGCCTGCTATCAAGTAATATTTCAAATTAAAAGATTAAAGATTTTTGATTTCAAATAATTTAATTCCTATTCATATTTTAAAACTTAGAAAATAATATAACCAATGCCGCCAAAACGGTTGCCATTACAACACCTCTAGCTCTATAATATTTTTTTTTCTTTAAAAAGACAAAGAAAACTCCTAAATTTAATATAGCGCCCAAAGCTATCAAACTTCCAATAAACCCTTCTTCCCAGGCGGCTTTTATGGTCGATTCAAAAGTTAAGTTTGAAAAAAAATAAATATATAAATAGGTTCCCGCTGCGTTTGCTAGTAGACCTATTGAAAAACCGATTAAAATTTCCTTTACAATTGGTTTCATATTTTTAAAAATCCCACGAATTTAAATCCTTGATTGCGTGATGTGCCGTAAGATCAAATTGCACGGGAACAACGGAAACAAAACCATTATGCAGCGCCCACTCATCTGTATCTTCGCCTTTATCTTCGTTTATAAATTCGCCCGTAAGCCAATAATAATCTCTGCCCAACGGATTTGTACGTTTGTCAAATTTTTCCTCCCAATGGGCATTTGCTTGCCTACAAACTTTAATTCCTTTTATATCCTTTTCAGCTAATTTTGGGATGTTTACATTTAAAACAACGCCTTTGGGCAATCCATTTTCCAAGGTTTGTTTCACGATTGTTTTTATAAAACTTTTGGACGGTTCAAAATCTGCCTCTAGCGAATAATCCAATAAAGAAAAGCCTATTGATGGAATTCCTAATGTTCCAGCTTCAACAGCCGCGCTCATTGTTCCGCTATAAATTACGTTAATTGAAGAATTACTGCCGTGGTTTATGCCACTTACGCAAAGGTCTGGCTTTCGTTTTAAAATTTCATTTACCGCAATTTTCACACAATCTACCGGAGTGCCGCTGCAGCTATGTTCAATTTGTTTTGCTCCTTTTTCAACCTCAATTTTATTACAATATAGCGTATCATTTATAGTAATTGCGTGTCCCATCCCACTTTGTGGAGAATCTGGTGCTACTACATAAACATCTCCAATGGTATTCATAACTTCAATTAATGCCCTAATCCCTGGGGCGGTAATGCCATCATCATTCGTAACTAAAATAAGCTGTTTTTTTTTGGACATATTATCTTATAATTATTTAGCTAAAATACTTTTTTTAATTGTGGTTGCCCAATCTTAAAAGCCCTAATTACTTCATTTGTTTAACAAAAAATTAGTATCAACTGCACTTTATGGCACAGTTTTTTGTATACTTTAGTCATCTCAATAAAAATAATATTCTTCGTATGCGATTTATGAAAAAGAATTTCAAAATATTGCTGCTTGCCGTTTTTGTTTCAGCGGCTTCTTGCAGTTTCACAACCAAAAAGTTTGACGATCCCGATAAAGATAAAGTCTTATTAGACCTTATTTCGTATGTACTTAAAAATGGGCATTATTCCCCAAAAGACTTAAATGATGAGTTTTCAAAATCTGTTTATAAAGATTTTATTGACGGTTTAGATCCTTTGAAAAGATATTTCTTAGCATCTGATGTTCAAGAGTTTTCCAAATATGAAACTTTAATTGATGATCAAATTAAGAATAAGGAACTTACTTTCTTCAATTTAGTTTACACACGTTTTACGGAAAGAATGAAAGATGTTGAGGAAATTTATCCTGAAGTGTTAGCTAAACCGTTTGATTACACAAAAAACGAAACTATTAATGTAGATTACGACAATACTGAATTTTCAGCTAATAAAAAGGAATTAAAACAACGTTGGGAACAGCAAATGAAGTTTTCTGCACTTTCTTCTTATTACGATTTCATGCAGGAACAAAAAGTATTGAAGGATAAAGCTGAAGGAAAAACGCCTGAAGTTGAAATAGTTGCAGATGTCGAAGATGAAGATTCATTCGACAAAAAAACAAAAGTTGCCACGGAAGAAGTTAAGCCACAAACTCCAAAAGAGCTGGAAGTTAAAGCACGTGAAACCACTAAAAAATCTATGGATGAGTTTTTCGATTTTACGAAAGATTTAGAACGTAAAGATTATTTCGCTGTTTTCTTAAACACAATTGTTGAAGAATTTGACCCACACACAAACTACTTTGCGCCACCAGATAAGGATAGATTCGATTTACAAATGTCTGGTAAATTGGAAGGTATTGGAGCAAGACTGCAAAAAAAGAATGATTACGTAAGTGTAATTGAAATAATTAGCGGCGGTCCAGCATGGAGAAGTGAGGAAATAGAAGTTGGCGATGTAATTTTAAAAGTAAAGCAGGAAAATGAAAAAGATGCAGTAAGTATCGTTGGAATGCGTATTGATGATGCGGTGAAGCTTATTAAAGGACCTAAAGGAACAAAAGTTACTTTGACAATTAAAAATGTAGACGGTACAATTTCGGACAAAGTTATTACAAGAGATGTTGTTGAATTAGAAGAAACATATGCAAAATCTGCAGTAATAGACGAAAGTGGAAATAAATTTGGACTTGTAAACCTCCCACAGTTTTACTTTGATATGGAAAATTACAAAAACCGAAACGCTGCTTCAGATGTTAAAAAAGAAATTTTAAGATTAAAAGAAAGTGGTATGGAAGGTTTAGTTTTAGATCTTCGTGACAATGGAGGCGGATCTTTACGGACAGCTGTAGATATTGCTGGATTATTTATAAAAAATGGTCCTGTTGTGCAAGTAGCTTCGTCTGAAGGAAAAGAAGTATTGGAAGATGAAGATACAGATATTACGTGGGATGGTCCATTAGTAATTTTGGTGAATGAACTTTCAGCCTCAGCAAGTGAAATTTTGGCAGCAGCAATGCAGGATTACAAACGTGCAATTATTATTGGTAGCAAGCAAACCTATGGAAAAGGAACGGTTCAAAATGTGTTAGATTTAAATCAATACTTAAGAAGTAATGATTTGGGAGATTTAGGTGCATTAAAAATGACTACTCAAAAATTTTATAGAGTTAATGGTGGTTCTACCCAATTAGAAGGTGTAAAAAGTGATGTTATCATGCCAGATCGTTATAGCTACATAGATGTTGGCGAAAGGGATTATGAAAATCCTCTTCCTTATGATAAGATAGATGCAGCCAAATATGAATTATTTGATGGTTATACAGGTTTTACAGATGCAATTACTAAAAGCAATGAGCGTTTAAAAACTAACAGTCAATTGAATCTTATTACAGAAAATGCCCAGTACATTAAAGTAAGAAGAGATGACAAATCTGTTAACTTGAATTATGATGCGTATGTTGCCGAAATTGATAAACGTAAAGCAGAATCAAAGAAATTTGAAGCAATTGAAAAGTATGACAATAAGCTTACCTACAGCTCATTGCCATATGAAATTAATTTGATGAAGCAGGACACTGTGCTAAAGGAAAAAAGAAAAAGATGGCATAAAAATTTAGCGAAAGATGTTTATGTTGCTGAAGCAATAAATGTTTTGGAAGATTTAAAAATGTCCAATCCAAAAACAAATAAATTGGCAGATTCTAAAAAGATGGAGCCAAAGGTTAAGCAATAAGAAATTTAAAAATATTAAAAACGCCTGCTGAAAGATTTCAGCAGGCGTTTTTATTTGAAATAATTCAGTTGACTAATATTTTTAAATCAAAAGATGTCTATTCTTATTTTCAAGATAGAAAATATTTAATTTCGGGAGCTTATTATATACCTTTATGCCGTGAAAAATGCATCTTCATTACGGCAAATAGCACTCAAAAAATTTAAAAATAACCTTTGGGGAATGGTTAGTTTATGTTTTTTAGCAATCTGTGTTTTGGCTGCAATTTTTGCATACGCTTTGGCTCCCGATAATAGTCAAAATGCCAACCAAATGCATTTGTCAATTCACTCAAAAAACCCTGGTTTTACGGTTAAAATGCTTACTATTCCAACTTCAGTTGAAAAGCAAAATTCCCTTTCCGCTTTCTTCTTCGGAAGAAAAAATGCGGATACCGAAATACCAATTTCAAGTTATAAATTAAACGATAATTCATTTGAAATAACGGAATATACCACAGATGGTTTAGACGGTCTTCAAAAAGAGTATAAACTCTCACTTTTTCCAAAGGCAAACGGTATTTCAGCAATACCAGATAATTATATAACTTCTCAAAAATTCATTTTAGGAACCGATAAATATGGTCGGGATTTGTTGAGCAGAATGTTAATTGGCATCCGTATTTCATTAGCAATTGGTTTTGTAGCAGTATTTATTTCACTTGTAATTGGTATTAGTTTAGGTTCAATTGCAGGCTATTTTGGCGGAAAAGTTGATGCAGCAATAATGTGGCTGATAAATGTAACTTGGTCTATTCCTACACTTTTATTGGTTATAGCAATAACATTGGCGCTCGGTAAAGGTTTTTGGCAAGTTTTTATAGCTGTTGGATTAACAATGTGGGTAGAAGTTGCAAGAGTTGTTAGAGGGCGCGTTATGGGCGTAAAACAAATGCAATACGTTACAGCCGCAAGAGCGTTGGGTTTTAAAGATTGGCGCATTATTACAAAGCATATTCTGCCAAATAGTATGGATCCTGTCATTATAATTTCAGCAGCCAATTTTGCGGGCGCTATCTTAATTGAAAGCGGATTAAGTTTTCTGGGTATCGGCGCGCAACCACCAACACCAAGTTGGGGCGGAATTATAAAAGACCATTATGCATACATAATATTAGGAAAACCATTTTTAGCATTAATTCCCGGTCTTGCAATTATGAGTTTGGTAACAGCGTTTATGCTTATAGGAAATGCGCTTCGAGATGCTTTGGATGTTAGGGAAGCTTAAATATTTAAAAAATGAATAGAAAAATACTTTACCCCATTTTAATTATAATAGCCGCCGCACTTTTTTATTACGGCGAAAAAGAGAAAGAAACAAATGAAGTTAAAACGGTAAAAGAAAACACAACCGTTTTCACAACGCAGGAATTTGATGAAAGTTTGCTGCCAACTTCAACTACAAATCAAATTGTAAATCACAAATACTACACACTTTCATATTCTGAGCCGAACGAACAAGCGGAATGGGTTGCGTATCCTTTACTTCAAAAGGAATTGATTAAAAATGATTTTGACCGGCCTTATTTTGTGGAAGATAAAGAAGTAAAAACAAAATCGGCAGATTGGAAAAATTACAAGAATTCAGGATTTGACAAAGGTCACCTCTGTCCAGCGGGCGATAGAAGAATGAGTTTTGAAGCGTATAATGAAACATTTCTTACAAGTAACATTAGCCCGCAAAACAAGGAATTTAATTCTGGGATTTGGAATAGATTGGAGCAAAAAGTGCGCTTTTGGGCAGAAAAATATAATGGTGTTTATGTTGTAACAGGTCCAATTTTAAAAAGTGGACTTAATACAATTGGCAACGAAGGAGTTTCGGTTCCTGAGGAATTTTATAAAATTGTTTACGATGTAACAGATGGTAAACAAAAAGCGTTGGGTTTTATAATACCAAATAAACCTTCAAGTCAATCTTTTTATGAATATGTAGTGCCAATAGATTTTATTGAACAAAAAACGGGGATTGATTTTTTCCCAAAACTTTCAGAAGCTATTCAAAATAAGATTGAAAGTTCAATTGATTTGGATGTTTGGGGCAAGAGGTGAAAATCATAATTCAAAGTTTGTAATTTGAGGTTTATGATTAAGTTTCGAAATCTTTAAATTTAATTTCTTTTATCTCCAAACTTCTGCCAAATAAACGATTCCGAAAATCCAACCAAGATATAAGACCGTATACGCAAACGCATAAATAGCAGAGATACCGATGTCGCCTTCAGTTTCTGTGGCTTTTGAAAATACAAGCCGTAGTGCGCGGAAGAAGATCCAATACAACATTGCTAATATGATAAATATTGAAACCCAAAATACGGCTTCCAATATAATCAATAATAGAAAGAACAAAACGGACATTACAATCCAAAGTAAGATGGACACAATCAAGCCGCTAAAACCATCGTCCGATGATACTGTTGGCATATCCATATCTGGAATTTCTCCTGCGGTTGGAATATAGTCCCCGGTAGTATAACCTCTAAATTTCGGAAAATTATCGATTATTTCTACTCCTTTATATAAACCATATGTTAAAAATAATAGGAGTGAGATCCCAATTATTCCTAAGGATAAGTAGAGGTTTGTATTTATAGATCTATTATAGTTTATGCCCGTTAAATAGACTGTTAGTAATGTTACCCCAACAACTAATAAGGAAACTATAAAAACGGACTGTCCATTTAGATATGTTTTTTTTGGTTTCAAAATTTTAATAATTCAGAATATATTTTAATTATTTTCAAACCTACTAGAATCTATCTTCACAAAAATAAAGAGTAAAATGGTAAAGCCCCAAAGTGCAGAGCCGCCGTAGCTAAAAAAGGGAAGGGGAATACCAACAGTTGGAAAGATACCTGTAACCATTCCAATATTAACAAAAAAGTGAAGAAATAGGATTGATGCAACACTGTAACCATACACGCGTCCAAATTGCGACCGTTGTTTTTCGGCTTTAATTATTAGTCTTAAAATTAACGCCACAAATAAGATAACCACAAATATGCTTCCTAGAAATCCCCATTCTTCTCCAACGGTTGTAAAAATATAATCTGTATGTTGTTCGGGTACAAAATTACCTTTTGTTTGTGTGCCCTGCGTCCAACCTTTGCCAAGCCAACCTCCATTACCAATGGCAATTTCACTTTGGTTTGTATTGTAGCCTATTCCACGAGCGTCTACTTCTTTTCCTAAAACAATATTAAAACGGTCGCGGTGGCGTTGCTCAAAGACATTATTAAAAATATAATTAACCGAAAACGCAAATGCCATGCAGCTAACAGCAATTATTACATATTTAATAATATTTGGTCTTCGTTTTCTTCGCTTATAAAATACCAACGCCATAATTATTAAAACGGCAATACAAACCCAAAGAACACCAAATGCTAATGTGGAAACGAATAATGTAACCGAAAAAACAATGAATAAAAGATAAACCAAATGCAGTCCTTCGCGATATAAAGGAAATATAAACGCTGCATAAATTAGTGCACTTCCGGGATCCGGTTGCGGTATTATAAAAAGTGCGGGTAAAGCCAAGATAACAAATGCGCCAACTTGATATTTTAAATCCCGCATATTTGTTTGTATATCACTCACAAATTTTGCCAATGCCAGAGCTGTTATTGCTTTTGCAAATTCACTCGGTTGTAGACTAAAGCTACCAAAGCCATACCAAGATGTTGCGCCAGAAATGTTTTTTCCAAAGACAAATAATCCTAATAAGGATACAAGGGAGATGATGTAAAAAACGCTTGCAAAGCGTTCATAAAATTTAGCTTCAACTGCTAAAATAAAAACGATAAGGATTGCACTAAGACCAATAAAGAGAAGCTGCCGCATATAAATTTGGTCAAAATCCCAAAAACCTTCAGCCGAATCACTTAATGAGGCCGAATAGATATTGAACCATCCAAAGCCAACCAAGATTAAGAAAATAAAAATGATCAACCAATCATACCGTGGAAAACTCTTATTTAGTGCCATTAACGGTTTATTGAAAAAGGGATTCCGCTATGTGGTTTTTCATATTCTGCTTCAAGACTTCCTTCAAGCACAAATTTTTCCATATCCTTACGTGTAATTTCCCCTTTAATATATTTTTCAATCATCAAGCCTGCAATACGTCCAGCCCAACGGCTTCCCCAGTAACCATTTTCAACAAAAACGGCAATGGCAATTTTTGGATTATCTTTTGGTGCAAAAGCTACAAAAATTGAATGGTCGGTAAGTTGTGTTTTTTTCCCATCTATTTTAGTAAAATTTTCAGCAGTACCTGTCTTTCCGCAAATTTCAATTCCCGGTATTTGTATTGAAGATGCAGTACCACGTGTGTAAACTTCGTGCATACCTTCTATCACTGGTCCAAAAAATTGTGGTTCTATTGTAGTAATGTGTTTGGTTGTATAAGCCTTAGGTATTGTATCTGGTCCGTTAATATTCTTAATAATATGTGGTGCGTAATAATATCCTTTATTAGCAATTGTACAAACAAAATTTGCCATTTGTATAGGTGTTAATGATACTTCACCTTGCCCAATTGCATTCGAGATCGTTGCAGTTGCAAACCACTTATATTCTGGATACTTATAAGCTCTATTGTAAAATTTTGAGCTGGGTATAAATCCTTTTCTACCAATTGGCATATCGCTTCCTAAATATTCGCCAAGTCCAAAACTGCTTAAATGTGTTTTCCAACGGTCAATTCCTTCTTGTGGGGTATCATATTTTTCAATAGTTCTTCTGTAAACTGTGCAAAAATAAGCATTGCAACTATTTGCAATACCGCCAATCATTGCAAGTGGTGTAGCGTGATGGTGGCAACCTAATTTTCTGCTTCCGCCATAATTGTAGCCTCCGTAACAATAGATTGCTTCTTTTGTGTCAATTACGCCTTCTTGTAAACCAATTAGAGCCGTTAGTGTTTTAAAAGGAGATCCTGGAGGATATTCCCCTTGTAAGCCTCTATCGTATAAAGGTTTGGCAATAGTGTCGTAATATAGTTTTGTAAAGTTTTTTGAACGATCCCTTCCTACTAAAAGTGATGGATCATAACTTGGCGCAGTAATTAATGCCAAAATCTCACCTGTTGATGGCTCAATAGCTACAATACCTCCGCGTTTATTAATCATCAACTCCTCTCCGTATCTTTGAAGTTGCTCATCAATCGTCAAAGTTATATCATGTCCTCGTTGAGGTAAGGTGTCAAATATTCCGTCTTTGTAAGCGCCTATGTCACGATTAAATCTATCTTTTTGAATATGCTTTACTCCTTTAATTCCTCGCAATACTTCTTCGTAACTTGCTTCAGCACCTTGTTTCCCTATTAAATCGCCCATATTGTAATATGGGTTTGCTTCAATATTGGCATCATTTACTTCTGCTATATAACCCAAGACATTGGCAGCAGTGCTAACGTGATAATTTCGAAGTGAACGGCGTTGAATGTAAAAGCCTTCAAACTTGTACATTTTTTCAGAAAGATAGGCATAGTCTGCTTTATTCAATTGCGGAATTACAACCGAAGGTAATCTTGGAGAATATATTTTTGCTTTCGCCATAATACTCAAAAAGTCACTTTTCTGAATTTTAAGTAGTCGGCAAAATTCTAAAGTGTCAATCGTTTTAACATCACGTGGAATTACCATAACATCATAAGAAGGTTGATTGGTAACCAATAATTCGCCATTACGATCAAAAAGATAACCACGTTGTGGATAATCATACAAAACCTTTACAGCATTATTTTCTGAAAGCTTTTGAAAAGAGGTGTCATAAATCTGCAAATAAAATAACCGCGATGCGAATATTACACCACTTATCAACACCAATGCGATTAAAACTACCTTTCTCATGATTTTTTACTGGTACTAAACAACACTACACTTATAAATATAAGGAATAGCGTAAAGATGCCTGAAAATAATGTTGATTTTAAGATTAAAAAAATATGTTTGAAGCTAAATATTTCTAAAATAAACAGCATTAAATGATGCATAATTACTAGGCTTCCAAAATATGCTAAACGTTCCGTAAGATTCGCTTTTCTAATTTTAACAGAATTGTGCTCATAGCTAATCCCGAAGGAAAATTTTAAAACCAACGGCCTCATATATGCTATAAAAACACTTGCTGCTGCATGAACTCCTCCTGTGTCCGAAAAAATATCAATACTCAATCCTAACAGAAAACTTAAAAATATAAGTAGACTTTTATTACCATCTAACGGATAAAATATGATGAAAAGTATATACAAGTACGGATTTACAAATCCTAAAAAATTGATATTATTCAACAAGAAAATCTGAAGGGCAAGAAGAAATAAAAATCGTGCGGCGTTTACTAAAATTTCGTTATTGTTCATCTTCCACACTATTTTCTAAAAGGATAATTTCTTCTGCCTCTTTATTTTCAACCATATAAACGTGTGAAAGGCTTGTCATGTCATTAAACAATTTCACATTTACCAAATAATAGTTATCATCTTTATCCGCAGAAAAATCGATTACGGTACCAATTTGTAAGCCTTCAGGAAAGATGGTTGACCTTCCACCCGTAACAATTGTATCACCAGCTTTTAGTGGCGCTAGTCTAGGTATATCTACAATCTGTACAACGTTGGGGTCTTTTGTGTTCCAAATTAAAGTCCCAAAATGACTGCTTTTATTGAGTTTAGCATTTATTTTACTTTGTGTATTTAAAATAGACTGCACGGTGGCAAATCTTGCTGAGGTGCTATTTACAATACCAACAATTCCATTGGCGGTTACAACACCCATATCATTTTCAACCCCATCATTTGTTCCTTGATTCAATGTAAGGTTGTTCTTGGATTTTGAATAGGAATTATTTATCACTTTTGCTGGAATAAATTTGAAAACTGAAGCGTTTATTAGGGAATCAAATTGGGTTGTATCAATTGCACTGAAACCTGTTTCAGCTTTTAAACCTTCAATAATTTCACGCAAACGCAGATTTTCTTTTACTAAAAGGTCATTTTCGTCGTCGAGGCCAAAATACGTTTGAACATTATTTCTAACTTTATAAACCTTTCCAGCTACAGTGTTAGCAGAACCAATGTATTTATTTTTGTGATAGGAATGCGTGTTTATAGTAAGGGCCACAGAAACTAAAAATAGCACAGCAAACAGCAGGAAATTTTTATTCCTAATAAAGAAATATATAATCTGTTGCATGAATGCTCTATTTTGGGGATGTCATTTTATTCTTTGCTGCGAATAAATATTCGTTCTTACTTAATCAAGATAAAAACGTAATTCAAGCTACGTTAAAATATCCGCCTAAATATCTCTATTTGATAAGAACGCTTTTATATTTAGCCAAATTCTTTAAACAAATTCCTGTTCCGCGAACAACCGCACGTAATGGGTCTTCGGCAATATAAACTGGTAAATCTGTTTTTTGAGATAAACGTTTGTCCAAACCACGAAGCATACTACCACCACCAGCTAGGTAAATTCCAGTATTGTAGATATCTGCCGCAAGTTCTGGCGGAGTTTGGGATAATGTTTCCATAACTGCATCTTCAATACGAAGAATAGATTTATCTAATGCTTTTGCTATTTCCCTAAATGAAGTAAGCGCTTGCTTTGGTTTACCGGTTAGCAAATCTCGACCTTGAACGGCCATTTCGTCCGGCGGAATTTCAAGATCTTCCGTCGCAGCACCAATTTGTATTTTAATTTTTTCAGCAGTGCGTTCTCCTACATATAAGTTGTGTTGGGTTCGCATATAATAAACGATGTCGTTTGTAAAAACATCGCCCGCAATTTTGATGGATTTGTCACAAACAATTCCACCAAGAGCAATTACTGCAATTTCGGTTGTACCACCTCCTATGTCCACAACCATATTTCCTTTTGGCTGCATAATATCTACACCAATACCAATAGCTGCTGCCATTGGTTCGTGTATTAAATAAACTTCTTTTCCATTTACACGCTCGGCACTTTCCTTTACCGCACGCATTTCAACTTCTGTAATCCCACTTGGGATACAAATTACCATACGTAAAGATGGTTTTAGCCATTTCTTTTTTAACGCTGGAATATCATTGATAAACATATTTATCATTTTCTCACTTGCATCAAAATCTGCTATTACACCATCTTTAAGTGGTCTAATAGTTTTTATGTTTTCGTGAGTTTTTCCTTGCATTAAAGCTGCTTCACGGCCAACTGCAATAATTTTTCCGGTTGTGCGGTCGCGCGCTACAATAGATGGCGCATCTACAACAACTTTATCGTTATGAATGATAAGTGTATTTGCGGTACCTAAATCTATCGCTATTTCTTCTGTTAAGAAATCAAAAAATCCCATAGTCTTATTTGGGTATTATGTTAATGCAGCTTTATAAATTGCTGCAAAATTAGTGTTTTTTTAGTGTTTAAAATGTCTTGTACCTGTCAATACCATTGCAACATTATTTTTATTGCAATAATCAATACTCAAATCATCCTTAATTGAGCCTCCTGGTTGTATTACAGCTGTTATTCCAGCATTATCGGCAATTTCCACACAATCTGGAAATGGAAAAAATGCATCACTAGCCATAACTGCACCTTCAAGATCAAAATTAAAAGATTTTGCTTTTGCAATGGCTTGTGTCAAAGCATCAACTCTCGAGGTTTGGCCAGTTCCACTTGCGCACAACTGCTTATTTTTTGCTAATACAATTGTATTGCTTTTTGTGTTTTTACAAATTTTAGAGGCAAATATCAAATCCTCTAACTCATTCGAACTAGGTTTATTGTTTGTAGCATTGGTTAAATCTGATTCACTATCCGTTTTACCATCTTTATCTTGAACTAAATATCCATTTAGACAAGTTCTAATTATGGTATCTGAAAGTTTATTAGATTTTTGAACTAACAAAACCCTATTTTTCTTTCCTTTCAAAATTTCTAATGCTTTATCTGAAAATGATGGCGCTATAACAACTTCACAAAAAAGTGAGTGAATTTCATTTGCCGTAGCCTCATCAATTTCAACGTTTGAAATTAGTATTCCGCCGAAAGCTGAAACTGGATCGCCCGCCAAAGCAGCTACATAAGCTTCTTGAATTGTTTTTCTTTGAGCAATTCCGCAGGCGTTATTGTGCTTTAGTATTGCAAATGTTGGCTCTTCACCGATAAATTCATTCATCAAATTGACTGCAGCATCAACATCCAAAAGGTTGTTATAGCTTAATTCCTTTCCGTGAAGTTTATCGAACATTGCATCAAAATCACCAAAGAAAAATCCTTTTTGATGTGGATTTTCGCCATAACGCAATTCTTGGCCTTTTGATTCTGAAATTTTTAAACTCGTTTCTTCTTTATTTTCCGAAGAGAAATAATTGAAAATTGCTGTATCGTAATGTGAGGAAATATTAAAAGATTTTGCTGCAAAACGTTTTCTGTCTTCAATTGAAATTGAACCGTTATTTTTTGAAAGCATTTCTAACAACTCGGCATAATCATCTACCGAAGAAATGCAAAGTGTATCTTTAAAGTTTTTGGCTGCGGCACGAATTAAGGAAATTCCGCCGATGTCAATTTTTTCAACAATTTCCTGCTCGCTTGCGCCAGAGGAAACTGTTTTTTCAAAAGGATATAAATCTACAATTACAACATCCAATTGCGGAATGTTATATTCTTCCATTTCGGCAACATCGCCTTCGTTATCTTGTCTGTTTAAAATGCCGCCAAAAATTTTTGGATGTAATGTCTTAACGCGACCTCCTAAAATTGATGGATAATCTGTGATATCTTCAACTGCAATTACATTAATTCCAAGATCATTTATAAATTTTTCTGTTCCGCCAGTAGAGTAAATTTTAACGCCAAGATCATTCAGTTTTTTAACGACGGGTGCCAATCCTTCTTTGTGAAATACCGATATTAATGCTGTCGTAATTTTTTTATCTTGACTCATAGTAAATTTAAGGTTGTGGTAGTTTTAAATTGAAGTTGCAAAAGTAATCATTTAGCATAAAAAAATGTAACATCTTCAACGTGAAAACGTCTTATATTTTATTGATTTTAAAGAATTGTTGAAAGCTTTTAAGATTAAAGTCAAAATTACAGGCTTTATCCTACTTTTGCTACCTTTAATACCTCTTTTTGAAATGAGTATCTTGTACTGATAATTTTTTTAGGATCAAATTCAAAATTTTAAAATTGAACAATAAATTTAAAGAATGCTAATCTACCTAAGAGTTTTAAGCGAAAGTTTCAATTTTGCAATTAATGCATTAAAAAACAATAAGTTACGCACTTTCTTATCATTAGTTGGCGTTACAATTGGTATTTTTTCAATTATAGCGGTTTTGGCGGCTGTAGATTCGCTTAAACGTGAGATAAAAGGCAGTATTAGTTCATTGGACAATAGCACAATGTACGTTGGTCGTTTTTCTTTTGGCCCAACCGATGTTCCAAATTGGAAAAGAGAACAGTTTCCCGATGTTACGTATGACGAATTTCAATACATAAAACGAAATGTTCCAAACTTAGAAGCGGCATCCTATACACTAAATGTTGCTCAAGAAACGGTTAAACACGAAGATAAAACTGTTAGTAGCGTTAATGTTTCTGCAGTAACGGATGATTATTATCAAATTGAAGCTTTGCAGTTGGCCGATGGTCGGTTTTTCAACGAATCTGAATCTAACAGCGGCTCGCCCGTTATTGTTTTGGGTGATGAAATTGCAAACAGTCTTTTCGCTTCTTCAAAAGAATCCCTTGGAAAGGAAATTAGGGTTTATGGTAGAAGATTTACAGTAATTGGCGTATTAAAGAAAGAGGGAAGTGGTTTGTTTGGCGGATCAAAAGACACTTCCATTTTTATTCCTGTTAATATGGTTCGGCGAATTTTAGGCGATAATAACAAACAGAATTTTCCTTTTATAATAGTTAAGCCAGAAAAAGGAGTTGACATGCCGGAGTTTATTGCAATTATGAGTCAGCGGTTGCGTGCATCCCGTGGACTTAAACCCGAAGATATTGATAATTTTTTCGTCAACCAATTACAAGGATTTGCCGATGTTATTGATCAGATAACGGGACAAATGAATATCATAGGATTAATTATTAGTGGATTTTCACTTTTAGTTGGCGGTTTCGGAATAGCCAATATAATGTTTGTAAGCGTAAAGGAAAGAACAAATTTAATTGGAATTCAAAAATCCCTTGGCGCGAAAAATAAATTTATCTTATTTCAATTTTTATTTGAAGCTGTAATCCTAGCGGTTATTGGTGGATTAATTGGTTTACTTTTAGTTTTCCTCGTTTCAATTGGCGCATCTCATTTTACGGGCGATTTTGAATTCGTTCTTTCGCCGTGGAATATGTTTATAGGAACAGCAATATCTGCTGTTATCGGATTAATATCTGGAATTCTACCAGCTATTTCCGCTTCAAAACTAGATCCTGTTGAAGCTATTAGAACAGGAATGTAATTAATCGTGAAGTAAAAATTCTGAATCCAGAATCAGGGCAATTTCTTCATTAACCCACTCCAAAAATCGTTCATCTTCTGTTGAAAATGGATCGGCTGTGTTGCTATCTATATCAATTTGCCCAACATTTTTACCATCTTTAAAAAGGGGTACAACAATTTCTGCCTTTACAGAAATACTGCACGCAATGTAATTATCCTGCGCCTTAACATCTGGCACTACAAAATTTGAATTGCTTACGGCAACTTGTCCGCAAATACCTTTTCCGAAAGGAATTTCGGTGTGGTCCGTTTCTTCGCCAGCATAGGCCTTTAAATGCAACGTTTGTTTTTCGTGGTTTGCAAAATAAAAACCAACCCAATCGTAATATCCAATTGTGGTTTGTAATAACTCGCAAACTTCAGTAAGTTTTTGGTTGACCGAATCTTCTTTATTGGCAAGTATTGCTTTAACTTTAGGCTTTAAGCTGTTGAATGGCATATTTTAAAATTTTGGACAAAAGTAATTCCAAACCTGCAAATTTGCATTTTTGAAATACTGTATTTTTGTTAAATCATTTTAAAATTAAAATTGAAAAATCTCCTCATTAAATACAAGCCTGTTTTAAAATTTGTTGCCCTGTTTTTAGGCACTTATTTTGTTTTAAGTTTTTTATACGGTTGGTATCTCAATATTTCTGAAGGTGGAAAGTATTATCCGGATTTTGTTACAAATATTGTTGCCGATCAAAGTAGCAAGGTAATTGATGTTTTGGGTTATCCAACCTATGTGATGCCAGATGACATTGAACCAGTAATGAGATTATATGTAGAAAATATTTATTTGGCGAAAATTATCGAAGGCTGTAATAGCATAAGTGTTATAATTTTATTTATGGCGTTTATTATTTCATTTTCGGAAAATTTTAAAAAAACATTTCTCTTTATTTTAACAGGAGCTACGCTAATTTATGCCGCAAATATTCTTAGGATTGTAATATTATCAATCGCATTGTATCATTATCCGCAATACGAAAATATTTTACACACCGTTGTTTTTCCTTCAATTATCTATGGAATGACGTTCGCTTTATGGTTACTTTGGATTAAATTGTTGCCAAAACCTAACAATTCAAATAATGGATAAACCACTTAGAATAGTTGGTGTTGCAATACTTGGTTTATTATTGGTGGCCATCCGCTATTTTGAAAGTGAACTTTTTTATGATCCATTAATAAGCTATTTTAAAACTGAACATAGTACAGAAGCAATTCCGGATTTCGAAAATTTGAAGTTATATTTAAATATCTTTCTCAGATTCACTCTCAACACAATTATTTCACTTTCAATAATTTGGTTAATTTTTAAAAACCGTGGTGTTTTAAAAGTTTCAACGTTGTTGTATGTTTTGTTGTTTGTGTTATTATTTTCAGCTTATATTGTTTTATTAAATCTTTCAACCGAGTCTTCGGATAATCTTATCCTTTTCTATGTTAGGCGGTTTATAATTCAGCCTTTATTTTTATTCATTTTATTGCCTGCCTTTTACTTTCAGCGAAAAAATTAAATAGGTATTTTTGTGCAAAATCCAATTCTATGAAAAATATTAAAATTCTTTTCCTTGCAACAATAGCAGTAGTTACGTTTTCGTGTAAAGACAATAAAAATGCTGAACCAGAAGTAGTAACGGTAGATAGTGGTATGACAGAGGTTGAAGCAGCCGAAGTAACTGAATCTTCATTTAAAGATGAAAAAATAGCTAAGGTTTTTGATGAATATTTAGCGGTTAAAAATGCATTAGTTGAAACAAATGCAAAGCAAACAGCAGAAGCTGCCAATGTTTTAAAAGAAACAATCAAAGATTTTGATGCAGATAAAAAAGCTGAAACTGCGCTAGCAATAATCGCATCCTCAGGAGATGTTGAAGAACAACGTAAAGAATTTGTAGCACTAACAGCAGCAATGGAGCCAATATTAAACGGAGCTTTGGCTAGCGGAACAGTTTACAAACAATATTGCCCAATGGCTTTTAACAACACAGGCGCATCTTGGTTTAGCAACAGCAAAGAAATCCGTAATCCATATTTTGGAGATAAAATGTTGAAATGTGGTAGAATAGAAGCAGAGTTGAAATAACAATAGTTATTTAAATTGTTAAAAAATAAAAGCCTTTCAGTCAATCTGCAAGGCTTTTCGTATTTTTGCAGCCAATGAAAAAAATCATTTCTATATTTCTATCTGTTTTGCTTTTTGCAAGCAGTTCTGGAATTGCATATGCCCAACATTTTTGCGGCGGACAAGAAATGATGTCTGAAATTACACTTGGTCATAAAAACCTCTCATGTGGGATGACTGCTAAAATTTCAGATTGTGGCGAAGAAGATACACTTTCAAAAGAACACGATTGCTGTGAAAATCAATTCACCAAAATTTCTACAGACGATAATTTTGCAAAAGCTACTTTCAACATTTCGCTAAATAAAGCGTTTGTCGCTGCTTTTGTACCCATTTTTATATTGCAGAAACTTCCTGTTTACGAAGCCAATAATCATTTTTATGCGGATTATAATCCGCCACCGATAGATAAAGACATTCCTGTACTTTATCAAACTTTCCTTATTTGATTTGATTTGATATTCGCGAAGGCGGGTAACTCTTGACTTTTACTTCCGAATCTTCCGGAGGCATTATTCATTTTAATTCAATTCAAAAAAAATGAAATATTCTTTAATATTACTATTATTATGTTTAGCTCGCGCTGGAAATTTATATTCCCAAGAGCCAAAAAAAACAGGCCATGTTCGTGAATATAATTTAACTATTGACGAACAGAAACTCAATATTACCGGGAAAGAAGTAATGGGAATGACCGTAAACGGAAGCATTCCCGGCCCAACTTTAGAATTTACGGAAGGCGAGCAAGCCGTAATTCACGTTACCAATAATATGAAAATGGAAACTTCTGTGCATTGGCACGGGATTTTGCTGCCCAATTTTCAGGATGGCGTTCCTTATTTAACGACTCCGCCAATTTTGCCTGGCACTACATTTACATATACATTTCCTATAATTCAATCTGGCACATATTGGTATCATTCGCATACGATGTTGCAAGAACAAAGTGGCGTTTTTGGAAGCATTGTAATTCAACCGAAAAAGAAACAATTTGACTATGATTCTGAAATGGTTGTAATGCTTAGCGATTGGACCAATGAAAACCCGAAAGATGTTTTGCGAACCCTAAAACGTGGGACGGAATGGTACAATATTAAGAAGGGAACAGCAACTCCACTAAATCAGGTGATTGCCCGAGGCGCATTGGGAGCGCAAGTAGATTTTTGGCGACAACGAATGGAAGGTGCTGATATTGCTGATATTTATTATCCTGCATTTCTTGTAAATGGTAAGCAATCTCGAGAATATCCACAATTTAAACCTGGCGAAAAAATACGGCTGCGCATCATAAATGGTTCAGCATCTACGCAGTTTTGGATGACTTTTGGTGGTGAAAAACCTTTGCTAATTTCAGCAGATGGGTTGGATGTTTTGCCAGTTTCTATAGACAAAATGTTTATAGCTATAGCCGAAACTTATGACGTTATTATAACCATTCCCGAAGAAGGAAAGGTAGAAATGAGATCAATGGCGCAAGATGGTTCAGGAATTTCAACCGCCTATTTTGGAAAAGGAAAAATCGTAGCTGCAGAAGTTTTGCCAAAACCCGACAAAATAGCAATGATGCAACAAATGGGAAATATGATGATGAAAATGGGAGCGCACGCCTTAAAATTCCAACCGAAAAAGGACGAACGGTTCGAAATGAAGGAGGAGTACGGGATGAAAATGGGTGGAATGGATCATTCAAAGATGGATCATTCCAAGATGGAAATGCCAAAAGATACGATGATGAAGAAAAAGATGGACCATTCTAAAATGAATCATTCAAATATGGATTCTGAAAAAATGAAAATCAATTCAATGGAAATGGGCGGCATGGAAATGGATGGAATGAAAATGAATGAAGAATATACCTATGATTATTTAAAATCCCCAGAAAAAACAACCTATTCGGTTGATGCTCCTGTGAAAGAAATCCTTTTAAATCTTACCGGTAATATGAACCGATATATCTGGAGTATGAACGGTGTACCACTTTCCGAAACCGATAACATAAAAATTAAGTCTGATGAAGTAACTCGTATTACGTTAAACAACCTAACAATGATGCATCATCCAATGCATTTGCACGGTCATTTTTTTAGGGTAATTAATAAGAATGGCGAATATTCACCATTAAAACACACCGTAAATGTGCCACCAATGGAAGAGGTAACCATAGAGTTTTATGGAGATTCGTATGGCGATTGGTTTTTTCATTGCCACGTTTTGTACCATATGATGAGTGGAATGACGCGGGTTTTCAGTTATGATACGCCTCGTGACGAACGAATGAAAGATTTTCCTGCTTCAAAAATCATAAAAGAAACGAACCGTTGGTATTCTTGGGGAACAATTGATGCTGCTTCGCATATGAGCGAAATTAATTTATCAACTTCAAACACTCGTAACCAATTTATGCTAATGGCAGAATACGGTTGGAACAAAAATCTGGAAGCCGAATTTACATACGAACGGTATCTGCACGATTATTTTCGTGTTTTTGGAGGTGTAAATGTGGAAAATAGGATTGAAGACAGTTTGTATGAAATTGAAACTACCGCGATCGCAGGTATTCGGTATTTAACGCCTTATCTTTTTAATTTAGATGTTCGGGTAGATAGCAAATTGCGACCTCAAATAAGTTTAGGTAGGGAAATAATGATTTTTCCGCGAACTATGATTTTTGGCTATTATGAATACCAAGCAGATTTTGGTTTTGTAAATGACTTTGAAACGGAAATAGATTATAAAGATGAAATAACGTGGAATGCTGGATTAGAATATCTGCTTTCCAAAAACTTTTCCTTAACCGCTACCTACGACAACCGTTTTGGTGCTGGTGGCGGACTTTCAATCAGATTTTAAAAAACTATAATTATGGAAAATTCAAAAAATAAATCACATAACGGAAATTATACAAAATTCATTTTAATGCTCGTTTGTTCATTTGTGGCAATGTACATTACAATGTATTTAAATACGTATGGAATAGACCACGTTTACTTTAGTCTAACAAGATTTTATATGTCTTGCCTTGGTATTGCTTGTATGGCAGTAATAATGTTGCTTTTTATGTTGGGTATGTATAAAGATAAAAAGAAAAATGCAATGATAATTTTGGGAAGTTTAATCCTCTTTTTTAGTGCATTAACATTAGTACGCACGCAAAAACCAATTGGCGATATTCTTTGGATGGAAGCAATGATTCCGCATCATTCCATTGCATTATTAACAAGCGAAAGAGCTGCACTTAAAGATCCCGAAGTTAAAAAATTAGCTGAAGGAATTATAAAAGCTCAAAAAAAGGAAATAGCGGAAATGAAAGCCCTAATTCAAAAATTAGAGAAAGCAAATTAATTTTTATAATCTCATTTCTATAGCTATCGAAACTAAATTCAAAAAATGACACACACTTATAAAATTACAGGAATGACCTGCAATAATTGCAAGGCTTCCGTTACAGAAAAACTTTCAGCAGTTGAAGGTGTTTCAAATGTTTCCGTAAATCTTGAAAAAGGTGAAGCAGAAATAATAATGAAAAAGCACATTTCAACTGAAATATTTAAAGGTGCATTACCTGCAAAATTTACACTTTCAGAACAAAAAGAAAGCAATATCTTCAACAGTATTTCGAATGAAAAGGTTGAAGAAAAATCAAAATTTCAGCAGTTAAAACCTTTGTTTTTAATTTTTCTGTATATCGGAGTTGCTTCGGTTTTATTAAATTTTGAAGACTGGGAGACGTCAAGTTTTATGATGGATTTTATGGGGCTTTTCTTTATTGTTTTCAGCTTTTTTAAAATGCTGGATTTAAAAGGTTTTCCCGAATCTTTCCAAATGTATGATCCACTGGCAAAAGTGATACCGGCGTATGGCTGGATTTATCCATTTATTGAAACAGCTTTGGGACTTATGTTTTTAATGCGTTTTAATGTTGAAATTGCTCTCATTGCAACCATTATAATTCTTGGTATCACAACCGTTGGCGTTACCCAAACTTTATTTAGCAAGAAAAAAATAAAGTGCGCTTGTCTTGGTACCGCACTCAATTTACCAATGACTGAAGCCACATTTATTGAGAATAGTATAATGTTAGTAATGTCAGTTTATATGTTATTCACTTTTATATAAAATTAAATATATAACAAGGTTACTTGCCGTAATCGAATCAAAAAAAAATAAAATGAAAAAATTTCTCTATATATTATTATTAATTCCAACTGTGTTTTATGCACAAGAAAAAATAACAGGAACCATTTTAGAAAAGTCGGAATCTAGTGGGAATATTCCACTTGCTGGTGCCAACGTATATTGGCAAAATACCCAAGTTGGTGCGGTTACAGATTTTGACGGTAATTTTGAAATTCCATATAAAACAGAATATAAAAAATTGATAATTAGTTTTATTGGTTACAAAACCGATACAATTTCAGTAAACTCAGCTAAGAAAATTACACATTATTTAAAATCTACCGCAAATTTGGACGAGATTACTATCACGTCCCGTAAAAAAGCAACTTCGCGTTCCTATTTACAAGCGGAAAATGTTTTAAATATTAGCAGTGCAGAACTTTTAAAAGCAGCTTGTTGCAATCTTGCGGAGAGTTTTGAAACAAATCCATCAATAGACGTAAACTTCGCCGATGCTTTAACCGGGACGCGTCAAATAAAAATGCTTGGGCTTACAAGTCCGTATATTTTAATAACTACTGAAAATGTGCCAAGTATTCGTGGTGCCTCGCAAGCTTATGGCCTTAGTTTTATTCCAGGAACATGGGTAGAAAGTATACAGATTACCAAAGGTGCCGGTAGCGTTACAAATGGTTATGAAAGTATTGCGGGACAGATAAATGCAGAGCTACAAAAACCATCAATGGATGATAAATTATTTGTAAATGCTTACGCAGCTAACAATGGCAGATTCGAGTTGAACACACACTTAAACACTAAAGTTTCAGAAAAATGGCATACAGGATTGTATGTTCACGGCAATTTACGTGAATCTGAATTTGACCAAAATAACGATTCATTTTTAGATGTGCCTTTAATGAAGCAGATAAACTTGATGAACCGCTGGCAATATACAGATGCAGAAAATGGCTTTGTCGGATTTTTTAATGTCCGCTATTTAAATGATAATAAACAAACGGGCCAAGTAGATTTTACTCCTGATACTGATAGAGGCACAACCAATGCTTGGGGTAGTGAAATTAAGACAGAACGTTTTGATCTATCAGGAAAATTTGGATATGTAAATCCAGATTTGCCTTGGCGAACCGCCGGCCTTCAAATTGCTTTTAGCCACCATGATCAAGAATCTTATTTTGGATTACGTGATTATAACATCCAGCACAATAGTTTATATGCAAATTTGCTGTATAATTCAATAATTGGAGATTCCCGTCATAAAATTAAAACAGGAGTTTCGGCTACTTATGATAATTATAATGAATTTGTGCTGAACGAAGATTTTTCTAGAGTAGAAAATTCCGTTGGAGCATTTGGAGAATATAATTTTGATAATCTCGGTAATCTTAATTTCAGTTTGGGCCTGCGTGCCGATGTTCATAATACATTAGGCGCTTTTATAACGCCACGTTTTCATGGAAGATATACACCTTGGGATAAGGCTGCACTAAGAGTTTCTGCTGGAAGAGGAAAAAGAAGCGCTAACATTTTTGCTGAAAACCAACAGATATTTGCTACTTCAAGAAGCTTGAACATTTTGAATAATGGCGGAAAAATATATGGTTTAGATCCAGAAATAGCTTGGAATTATGGAGTTTCATTTCTACAAGGATTTAATCTTTTTGGAAGAAGGGCAGATGTAACACTAGATTTTTACAGAACCGATTTTCAGAACCAAGTAGTTGTGGATTATGAAAATCCTCGTGCAATTAACTTTTATAATTTAGAAGGTGATAGCTATTCCAACAACTATCAGTTAGAGTTTAATTATAATGTTTTTGAAAATTTTGATTTACGAATGGCGTATAAATATTACGATGTTAAAACGGATTATTTAGATGGAAAAAAGCAAGTGCCATTAACACCTAGTAATAGATTTTTTGCCAATGCTTCTTATGAAACGGGTGAAACGGAGAATGGTACTAATTGGAAATTTGATGCAACGTATAATTTTTTGGGGGAACAGCGCTTTGCTTCAACAGAAGCAAATATCGAAACATTTAGACTTTCAGAATTTTCCCCAACAGTTTCAACTTTAAATGCGCAAATTACAAGAGTTTTCTCACCAAATTTTGAAATATATGTAGGAGGTGAAAATATTACAAACACACAGCAGGACAATCCTATTTTGGGAAGTAATGACCCTTTTGGTTCAAATTTTGATACTACGTTTGTGTACGGCCCAATATTTGGAAGTGCATACTACGCAGGATTGCGTTATAGAATAAATTAATTAACCTTAAAATAAATAATCATGAAAAAAATAGTTTTAGTATTTAGTATAATTCTTTTTGGAGCCACGAGCGTTGCCCAAAATAAAAACGCAAAGACATCAATTGAAGTTGATGGTGTTTGCATGATGTGCAAAGACCGAATAGAAAAGGCGGCTATTAAAGCAAAAGGTGTAAAAAGCGCACAATGGGATGTAAATACCCATATGCTAAGCTTAATTTATAACGAGCAAAAAACATCAATTGCCAATATTGAACAAAGTATTGCAGATTCTGGACACGACACTAATAGTGTAAAAGCGAAAGATGAAGTTTATAACGCAATAGATGATTGCTGTAAATATCGTGATCCAAATGTGGTTGAAGACCACAAAAATGAATAAGTTTGAAAAGAGCTGTGAAATTTTTCACGGCTCTATTTATTTAATAAGTTATTATTGATTTGTAAAATATCAGCATACAAATACAAGAAGTATTAAATTGAATTAAAATTTATAGTTATTATGAAAAATGAAAAATTGATAAAAGCATTACAAAATTGTATACAACATTGCAATTACTGTGCAGATGCTTGTTTAGATGTAGATAATGTAAAAATGATGGTTAACTGTATTCGCACAGATAGGGCTTGTGCTGAGGTTTGCAATACATTATTAAAATTGCTAAGTTCAAATTTTGAAGAAATTGAAGACTTAGTGCGCTCTTGTAAAAATATATGTAATCAGTGTGCAGATGAATGTGGAAAACATGATATGGATCACTGCAAAGCTTGCGCTAAAGCTTGTAAAGAATGCGCAATAGAATGTGAAAAATATTTGAATTAGTATCAAGTTATTCAAAAGCTGTTATTCTTTGAATAGTAGTTTCGATTTTTTTGATAACACTTACTGCAATACACTATTCTATATACAAATTGAAAAACCTCACAAACCATTTCCTATTGAAATATTTTGTGAGGTTTTAATTATTTACAAGTCACACAATATAAGATATTGTGTTCTGGCAATTACATCATACCTGGCATACCGCCACCCATTCCTTGCATTCCACCACCAGCGTTATCTTCTTTAATATCAATTAAAGCACATTCTGTGGTTAAAATCATTCCGGCAACAGAGGCTGCATTTTCAAGTGCAATTCTTGTTACTTTCTTAGGATCGATAATTCCAGCTTTTATCATATCTACATATTTTTCTGTTTTTGCATCGTAACCAAAGTTTTTCTTTCCTTCAAGTACTTTACTAATTACAACAGAACCTTCGCCACCAGCATTTTCAACAATTGTACGAAGCGGCGCTTCAATAGCGCGGAAAATAATATTTACACCAGTCTTTTCATCTGCATTTTCAGTAGATAACTTTTCTAAAACGGCTTTTGCTCTAACTAAAGCAACACCACCACCAGCTACAATACCTTCTTCAACCGCTGCACGGGTTGCGTGAAGCGCATCATCCACACGGTCTTTTTTCTCTTTCATTTCAACTTCACTAGCTGCGCCAACATAAAGAACAGCAACACCGCCAGCTAATTTAGCCAAACGCTCTTGTAACTTTTCTTTATCATAATCGCTAGTGGTAGATTCAATTTGAGATTTAATCTGGCCAACTCTAGCTTTTATATCTTCTTTCTTACCAGCACCGTTTACAATTGTTGTATTGTCTTTATCAATTGTAACAGTTTCCGCAGATCCTAACATATCGATAGTTGCGTTTTCAAGAGTAAAACCTCTTTCTTCAGCAATTACGGTCCCGCCAGTTAACACTGCAAGATCTTCCAACATTGCTTTACGTCTGTCACCAAAACCTGGCGCTTTTACAGCTGCAATTTTTAAAGAACCTCTTAATTTATTTACAACTAAAGTTGCAAGTGCTTCCCCATCAACATCTTCAGCAACAATCAATAATGATTTTCCTTGTTGTGCAACTGGTTCTAAGATTGGCATCAAATCTTTCATTGATGATATTTTCTTATCGTAAAGGAGGATCATTGGATTTTCCAATTCAGTCATCATCTTTTCACTATCTGTAACGAAATATGGAGAAAGGTAACCACGATCAAACTGCATACCTTCAACAACATCCACATACGTTTCAGTTCCTTTGGCTTCTTCAACAGTAATTACACCTTCTTTTCCAACTTTTCCGAATGCCTTTGCAATCAAATCGCCAATAACATCATCATTATTTGCTGAAATTGATGCAACTTGCTTAATCATATCGCTAGAATTGCCAACTTTGGTAGTTTGCTTTTCTAAATCTTTTACAATTGCTTCAACAGCTTTATCAATACCACGTTTCAGGTCCATTGGATTTGCACCGGCAGCAACGTTCTTCAAACCTTCTTTTACAATTGCTTGTGCTAAAACTGTTGCGGTTGTAGTACCATCACCAGCTAAATCGTTGGTTTTGCTTGCAACTTCTTTAACCATTTGAGCGCCCATATTTTCAAGAGGGTTTTCAAGTTCTATTTCCTTAGCAACAGTTACACCATCTTTAGTTACTTGAGGTGCGCCAAAACTTTTACTTATAATCACATTACGTCCTTTTGGGCCTAATGTTACTTTTACTGCATTTGCTAATGCATCCACACCACGCTTAATTGCGTCACGTGCTTCAATGTCAAATTTTATATCTTTTGCCATAATATGTTTTAATTTTTAATTCCGTTTATATTGGAATGTTTGTTTTAAGTTTATTGTTTGAATAAAATAGTATTGATGTTCTTAGATAATTGCCAAAATATCTTCTTCGCGCATCATCATATAATCTTTTCCATCAAATTTTAATTCGCTACCGCTGTATTTTCCGTAAAGTACGGTATCACCAACTTTTACAGTCATTTTTATATCTTCTTTACCTTTACCAACGGCTACTACTTTGCCTTTTTGGGGTTTTTCCTTTGCAGAATCTGGAATATAAAGTCCCGATGCTGTTTTTGTTTCTGCCTCTTGCGGCTCTATCAAAACTCTGTCTGATAGTGGTTGAATTTTTAATGCCATAATATTGTTTCTATTTTTTGTTATTCTTGTTAAAACAAGAATCAAGTTAAACTTTAAGTTTTAATTATTTAATATACTTGACAGAAAGTATGCCAATGAAAGAAAACTGACATTAACACGCATTACCATAAATAAAAATGCCAGCTTGTCAGAAGCTGGCATTTTAAAATATGTAAGGTAAACTTAGTTTTGTCCTTCTGGAGTATCGGTAGGTGTAGTTGTCTGCGCTGGAGCATCTGTTGCAGCCGGCGTTGTAGTTTGAGGAATTGCGTTTTGAATTTCAATTTCATCAAAAGCTTTGCTTTGTGTTGCAGCACCGCCCATAATTGGGATATTTGATAATAAAATTAGCGCCAACATTATTGTAGCTAAAGTCCAAGTACTTTTATCTAAAAAGTCCCCTGTCTTTTTAACTCCACCTAATTGTTGTGTTCCGCCGCCACCAAAAGACGTTGAAAGTCCGCCACCCTTTGGGTTTTGAACCATTACTACTACAACTAGTAGAAAACAAACTATCATTATTAAAACTATGAATATTGTAAAGGTGCTCATCTTATTTTGTATTAATCAATTTTTCTATTGCCCGAATTTGGTCTGCAAAGAAACCACTTTTTTCGGGATTTTTCAAAATTAATATTTTATATGCTTGTATTGCTTTTTTATAGTTATTCTGTTGGAGGTAAACCTTTGCCAAAGTCTCTGTCATCAATGAATCTGAGCTTTGTGTGAAGGGTGCTGCTAGATTTTTATTCTCAGGAATGTATGTTTCCTTCGGAATTATTTTTGGTCTTTCCTGAATAAATTTATCAATCAGCTCTATTTTTTTATCAATTTTAGCTGAAGAAGTTGGAGGTTTTTCAGCGGATAAATTTGTTGAATTTGATGGTTTTTGAGAATTTTCCGCTGAAGGATTTTCTTCAGGATTATTTGCCTTTGAAGTTATTTCTTCTGAAGAATTTCTATCAATTGGTTTAGTTTTGGTTAATTGAAGCCACTCGCTAAAACTATGCGTATCACTTTTTGTGAAAGGAAGTGGTTTGTTAATTTCTAACGCTTCTTCAATTTCTGAAATATCGTCATTTTCATTTTCTGCTACAACCTCGATTTTATTTTCGTCTTTAGCAGTTTTTTCTTCAATTATTACTTTTCGCTCAAATAACTTGGGATTTAAAATTGCTTCAGCTTTTCGTATTTCAGCTTTAAGTTTATTGTCAATTTCAATGCTCACTAACTCACTAACATCTTCCGTTTCTACAATAATTTCTTTTACAGCTTCAGAATGATGTTGAATTAATTGACTTATTTCATTTTGAATAAAACTATTTGAAGTTATATATTCAAACAGCATATCCCTTTCCGAAGTATACGCAGCAGTGACCTTTAGTGCATCATTGTAAAGAAAACTGTTTTGATTTTTTAAACCCTTTAGTTGCAAAGCACGCGCGCTTTGAAAGTAGGGATATTTATTTATAATCTCGCCAATTTCCACAAGGTCGTCGCCGCTAATTTTCTGCGGGTTTGCAAGTAAATATGTGTATTGGGAAATATTCAAGATTCTTCTTTTTAGTTAGATTTCTTTAATACGATTAAACATTGAACTTTTACCAGTTTGCCAAGGATTTATTGAAAATATCTTGGGTAATCCGCTCATAAATCTCATCAATTGCATCGTCCAATTGTGCGCCGGTAAGTAGCGATTGTCCGGCATAATCTTTATAAAAAGAAAAGGTTTGTTCAAAATCTTTTTTCTCGTCGTTCGAATTGAAAAAACGGACTAAAATTACAATGGTCAATCTGTTTTGCGCTGCCGTACTTTGTGATGTAGCTGTAATTGGAGAAATATAATATTGCGTAATTTCTCCTTCGTAAACCAAATCTCCATTATTGGTAACTAAATCTAAACTTGTTTGATTGAGCAACAAATCTTGTAATTTTTGCGTAAAATCCCGAGCAATCCCAGGTTCTACAATAGGCGCACTATTCTGAAAAAAGTTAACTTGAAACGTTTTTGTCTTACTGTAATCTATATCCGCTCCTGTAAAGGAATAAAATTTACAACTGCTTAAGCTTAAAGTAATTAATAAAAGTAAAATTACTTTTTTGATGTTTTTAATATTCGTGTTTTTCTTCAATTTATTTTCTTTAAAATCTTTCAAACTATAAATCGAACTGCTTTATCTTTCTATAAAGTGTACGTTCTGAAATTCCCAACTCATCTGCCGCGTCTTTTCTTTTTCCGTTGTATTTTTCGAGGGATTTTTTAATCAATTCCAATTCTTTTTGATGAAGTGAAAGGTTTTCTTCTTCTTCAATTTCTTCGGCAAAGTCGTATTTGTCTCTTCTTCTTTCAGCTTCCGTATATTTTTCTTCTTGGCTGCTGTCCGAAATATTTAAAACTTCAACTGGGCTATTATTTTCTGATTCTTCAGAAACTTCTGGATATACATCATCTACGTATTGAGCTAATTCTTCTTCACTATTCTTCTTTTCAGAATATATTTTGTTTATCAAGCCACTGTTTTCTTCTCTCACCTTACTGGCATTGCCGGTTTTTATGAGCTCCAAAGTTAACTTTTTAAGATCGTTAACATCCCGTTGCATATCAAAAAGAACTTTATAAAGTATTTCCCGCTCGTTACCGAAGTTGCTTTCAGTTTTTTTATTGCTTATTACAGCTGGCAAATTACTGCCAACATTCGGCAAATAATGCTTTAACGTATCATAACTAATTTCACGATTGGTTTCAAGAACCGAAATCTGTTCAGCAATATTGCGCAGCTGTCTAATATTTCCACCCCACCGATATTGCAATAATAATGGTACTGCATTGTCTGCCAATCGTATAGTTGGCATTTTATATTTTTGCGCAAAGTCTGAAGAAAACTTTCTAAAAAGTAAATGTATATCTTCACTTCTGGAACGTAAGGATGGTATTGCAATTTCAACTGTACTTAGCCTGTAATAGAGGTCTTCACGAAACTTACCTTTGTCAATCGCATCACCCATTTTTACGTTTGTGGCAGCAACTATACGCACATCCGTCTTTTGAATCTGGGATGAACCAACTTTTAAAAATTCGCCATTTTCCAGAATACGCAATAATCTTACTTGCGTTGGTAAAGGCAATTCTCCAACTTCATCTAAAAATATTGTGCCGCCATCGGCTTCTTCAAAATAACCGCTTCTTGTTGCAGTTGCACCGGTAAAACTTCCCTTTTCGTGACCAAAAAGCTCACTATCTATTGTGCCTTCTGGTAATGCACCACAGTTTACGGCAATATATTTGCCGTGTTTTCTATGGCTAAGTGCGTGTATAATTTTTGGAATACTCTCTTTACCAACACCACTTTCGCCTGTTACCAAAACCGAAATATCGGTTGGCGCTACTTGTATTGCTTTTTCTATTGCACGGTTAAGTTTGGCATCATTGCCTATAATCCCGAATCGTTGTTTTGTTGCCTGTATGCTTTCCATAAAATAATTCTCCGCGAAGGCGGCGATCTCATTGTTTTAATAATATTCGTAAGTAAGCTCTGAAACAATAACATTATCTCTTTTTGTGATTGCAGTTATTGGATAGCCAGCTTCATCATATTGAAATGTTCTTATATAGCTATAGTTATTTTGATCGAAATTAGAAGTTGCTACTTCGCTTACAATATTATTTGGTGAAAAAAATAATGAAACCGAATTAATATTGAAGAATGTTTCACCTAATAAATTTAAAACATGCTGTCTGAAATAAGGATAAAGCGGATTGATTTTATCATCGTATAAATAAGTGTTACTACTTGTAGATTCAACTGAGCTAGTTCCACTCAAACTTGCAATATTATCATTTATATCGTACGAAATGCTTTCTGTAAAACTACCGCCTCCATCATATTGGTCATCAATTGTAGTTAAAGAATTACCCGAATAATTTAATTGTGTGTAAAAGCCTGGTGAGCGATATTCTATATTAATTCTATTGGGGTCATATGTAAATTGATAGTTAATTTCAGGATTTTCCTCATTAAAAGAGTCAGTTATATAATTAAGAGTTTTATCTGGATTATAAATATATAATTGCAATCTATATTCAGAATTTGCATCTAAAAAGATTTCTTTACTTTGCGTAAGTTGCCCCAATTCGTTGTATGTATATTCTGTTCGGCGGGTATCGTTAAACATTGCATCAACAGTTAACTTATCTGTAAATATTCCATTTTGGTCGAAATTATATTCTGTTTTACTACCTGATGGATTTCCGTTTTCATTAACCCTAGTAATGGTCAATTTTTTTATTTGCAAAGGTTGCGGTTCAGACGGACCTGTATCATCGCTTTCTGTGCACGAAATTGTAAAAAGCGTTGTTAAAACTAAGAAAAGGATTGTTTTGATGTTTTTCATATTACCTTTATTTAAGTTCAATTTAAAAATATAAAATTCTAAGCAACTTCAATACCTTCACCAATCAAGGTCGCCGTCGTACAATCTGTAACCAATACTTTTACAAACTCTCCAGCTTTAAAATTTTTCTTCGGAAAAACAGCAGTGTTATTATGTTCTGTCCTACCGCTCCATTCGTCTTTGTTTTTCTTTGATTCTTTTTCAATTAAAACGGTTACAATTTTCCCCAAATAAGATTGTGTTCTAATTGAACTATGTTGCTGCTGAAGGTTTACAATTTCGGTTAATCTTCGGCTCTTTGTTTCTTCTGGCACGTCATCTTCAAATTTTCTGGCTGCCATAGTTCCGGGTCTTTCTGAATATTTATACATAAAACCGAAGCCATATTTTACATATTCTAACAAACTCAAAGTTTCTTTGTGATCGTCTTCGGTTTCAGTTGGAAAACCAATTATTAAATCTTGAGAAATTGTACAACCTGGGATTATTTCCCAAATTTTATCAACTAATTTTATATATTCTTCTCGCGTATGTTGGCGATTCATTTCCTTTAAAATCCGAGTGCTTCCGCTTTGAACTGGTAAATGAATGTGATTACATATATTATCGTGTTTTGCTACAATATGCAAAACTTCTTCGTGCATATCCTGCGGATTGCTTGTAGAAAAACGAATACGTAATTTTGGGTGCGTTGTTGCAACCAAATCTAACAACTTCGCAAAGTCGGTTGAAGTTGCTTGCGCCATTTCGCTCGCATTTTTAAAGTCTTTTTTAAGTCCGCCGCCGTACCATAAATAACTGTCTACATTTTGACCTAAAAGCGTAATTTCTTTGTAGCCGTCTTCAACGAGCTTATTAATTTCTTCTAAAATACTTTGTGGATTGCGGCTTCTTTCTCTGCCTCTTGTAAAAGGCACAACACAGAAAGTACACATATTATCGCAACCTCTGGTAATGCTAACAAAAGCTGTAATACCATTACCTCCCAAACGAACGGGCGAAATATCACCATACGTTTCATCTTTGCTTAAAATTACATTTACTGCTTCGCGTCCTTCATCTACTTCTTGTAATAAATTGGGCAAATCTTTGTAAGCATCTGGTCCAACGACCATATCTACAATTTTTTCTTCCTCAAGAAATTTTTCCTTCAACCGTTCTGCCATACAGCCCAAAACGCCCACTTTCATTTTCGGATTTATGCGTTTAACAGCATTGAATTTTTCTAAACGTTT
>JBBSOK010000017.1:0-34070 GCA_038259825.1 Flavobacteriales bacterium | reverse complement strand
TAATGGTCGCCCATATCTTTAAAGTTTGTGGTCATTCCGCCAGGATTACTACCGTGGTCTGGTTCGGTAAGTCCAAAAGAACCCATCCACTCGCCACTTGCCAATTTTGGCAGATATTTTTTGCGCTGTTCTTCATTTCCATATTTCCAAATTGGATACATAACCAACGACGATTGAACAGATGCCGTACTACGAACACCACTGTCTCCACGTTCAATTTCTTGCATTATAAGTCCGTATGAAATTTGATCTAAGCCGGCACCGCCGTATTCTTCTGGGATGTACGGGCCAAAAGCTCCAATTTCAGCAAGACCTGGAATAATAGATTTTGGAAATTCTGCCTTTTGTGCAGCTTCTTCAATAATTGGTGAAACATCACGTTTTACCCACGCGCGCGCAGCATCTCGAACTAATTTATGTTCTTCATTAAGTAAATCGTCTATATTGTAATAATCTGGAGCTTCAAATAAATCAGGTTTCATGGAATTTTTTTTAAGATGTACAAAGGTAAAAAGCAGCAATTGAATGTGCTACGGTTTTCAATTAAAAAATACTATGATTGTATTAGCATTGTATTTATTTATGAAATAATATATTCAAAAAACTAAGATTTACATTGCCGTATAGAAATCTTTTACAAGATCTACATATTCTGAAGTGTATTTATGTCTTTCAATTTCAATAGTAAGATTTTCTATTTTTGGTTCTACTTTATAAAATGAAAATTCTAAAAGAGATCTTTTTTCTTCTGAAGAAATTGAGCCGCGTACTCTGCAAATCCTTTTTGGAAATAAATTCTTTGCGGAAGCAAGATCAATAAAACTCTGTTCTTCATTTCGAGGAATAATAAGCGCAAAGGTTCCAGTTTCTGAAAGCAATGTTGAAGCTCCTCTAATTAATTCTTTAAAAGGAAGTGCATCCGTAAATCTAGCCAAATCTCGGGCAGCGCTTTGTGTTTTAAAATCCTCGACATAAAATGGTGGATTGCTAATTAGTAGGTCATATTTTTCAAAGGGTTCGTTTGAATAATCATCTTCATCATCATCCGCATTATTCATTTCCTCGGCAAACTCTTGAAAAGTTGCGTGATAACAAAACAGTCGATCTGCCCAATCAGAATTTTCCAAATTTTCAACACATTGTTCGAAGGCATTTTCGTCAACTTCAACAGCATCTATTTCGGCATCGCACCGTTGTGCCAATTGAAGTGCAATTAATCCTGTGCCTGCGCCAATGTCTAAAATTTTTTGCGGATTATTTTCAATTGAAACCCAAGCGCCCAACAAAACGCCATCTGTACCAACTTTCATTGCACAGCGGTCTTGTTCAATTGTAAATTGTTTGAATTTAAAAGGTTTCAAGGGATTGTTGATTGTATACTAACGATTGCTTATTTATGAAGTAAAATTTTAGCTTGCTAAAAAATTATGTAATATTTTTAATTACAGACTACTAAAGATACATTTCAATTAATCCTTCCGGAACTTCTAAAGAAATGACTTTATTATCCCGATCTACATTTTTAATAAAATGATCAATCATCGGGATCAAAATTTGGTTTCCGTCCCTATCAATTTCAAATAATGCTTGCGATGTAGAGTCGTTTACTCCGGTTATTTCGCCAATTTTTCCGAAAGTTTTATCTTCTGCTGTAAAACCTATAATTTCGTGGAAGTAAAATTTGTTGCCCGAAAGTTTTGGCAGAAAAGATAAGGGAAGATATAAATGGCAACCTATAAATTGATCTGCAGCAGCTTCTGTAGTTACATCTTCAAATTTTATTCGAAGCAATTCAGATTTGTGTAGCGAGCTTTCTAAAATAAAAAATGGAATCAAGTTTTTGCGTTGTTCCACAAAAACCGATTCCATTTCAGTAAAAATTTCAGGTTCGTCTGTATCTAGTTTTACTAGCAACTCACCCTTAAAGCTATATTTTTTAACAATTTTGCCTAAGTAGAAACAATCCTGCTTTTGCATTGTTTTTAGATATTAGGCTTCGTCCTTTTTCTCTTCAGCTTTTGCCTCTGCAGCAGCTTCGTTAGATGCGTCTGCTTGCTCAGCTAATTTCTCAGGAGCTTCAGCATTATCATCAACAGCAGTTGTAGCTTCTTCGGCTTCAGTAGCAGCTTTTGCTTCTTCAGCAGCAGCATCTTCTTCACCTTTTAAAAGGGCAGCAGCATCTGCAGCACGTTTTTCGTTCACAGCTTTTTCAGCAGCTAGGCCATCAGCTTTTGCTTTTGCGCTTTCATCAGAAAGTTTACCTTTTTTGTTGTCGATAGAATCTGACTTGCTTTGTAACCAAGCGTTGAATTTTTCTTCTGCTTGCTCTTCAGTTAAAGCACCTTTACGAACACCACCAGCAAGATGGTTTTTCATTAAAGCTCCTTTATAGCTCAAGATTGCACGAGCAGTATCTGTAGGTTGTGCTCCATTTTGAAGCCATTTTACTGCACCATCAACATCAAGTTCAATCTGTGCAGGATTTTTTGTTGGATTGTAGATTCCTAATTTTTCAAGAAATTTACCATCACGTTTGCTACGTCCATCGGCAGCAATAATCCAGTAAAAAGGTTTTCCTTTTTTACCGTGTCGTTGTAATCTAATTTTTACAGGCATATTAATTAATTTTTGAGGTTCTCGACCTCTGTTATAATTGGTCGGCAAAGATAGTATTTTTTATAATTGAAATTCAACCAATTAAACTATTTAATTTACATTTGCTTAAAACATTTAAATCCCCTGTAATTATGAAATTTTATTTTCTAGTTTTAGTTTCGCTATTTATTATCAGTTGTGAGAATGTTGAGAAAAATAGCCCGGCAATGCAGGGAAAGCTCAATAATACGCTATTTCAAGCAATTGAGGCACGTGCTACATTACAAGAAGATAGCACTTTGATCATACAAGGAATCACAGCTATTGAGGTGCTTACCTTAAAAGTAGGCAGATTTAGCACTGGAACATATAATTTAGGAACACAAGCGAATAATTATGGAAGCTTTGACAAGCAGAATACTTTTTTCTATAATACAAATCCGGATGGCGATGGACAGATAGTAGTTAGTGATATAGATTACGAAGGTCAGACAGTTTCTGGTACATTTCGTTTTAATGCAATAGCGCCTGGGATAGATACATTAAATTTCCAAGAAGGGGTGTTTTATCAAATCCCATATAGCGGCGGTACAACGGTAGATCCAGAAAACAATAGGGCTGGCACTGTAACTGCCCGTTTAAACGGAAATATATTTAATTCATTTTTTGTAACGGCTTTTGCATTCAATCAATTTATAACCATCACAGGTACTAATGCTGGTAAATCTATTATTTTAACTATACCTGTGGCAGCAGTTCCTGGCTTAAATGAAATAAATACAAATGGTTACGCTGCAGATTATAAAGTTGGTCTGGTTACTGAAGACGGAACTTCTGGTAACATAATTGTTTTTTCAAATGATCCAGTAGAAAGAAGAATAAAGGGAACATTTTCTTTCGAAACGGCCACAAACAGCATTCGTGAAGGTAACTTTAATGTTGTTTATTAATATTTATATTTCAATTTATTATATAATCTTATCATATAATGGATTATTAACGTTAAACCTCGTTAATATATACTAAGCTTATCTTAATAATTCTTCTTTAAGCACTATATCCCTTATATTAAGGTATATCGAAATGAAGTTGAGCGAAAATCTTTATTTGAACTATCAAACAAATTTTCGCACCATATAAAATTAAGAAAAGATGAAGTATACAGAGAAAATGTCGAATAAATTAAACGAACTTTTAGAAAAAAATTATGATGCTGAAAAAGGTTATAAAAAAGCTTCTGAAATAGTAGATAATCAAAAATTAAAGCACTTTTTTGATCAACAAGCGCAAAGCAGATATGATTTTGGACACGAATTGAAGTCAGAAATCAGACAATACGGTGAAACCGTAGATAAGGGTGGAAGCGTAACTGGAACAATGCACCGAGCTTGGATGGATATTAAAACTACATTCACATCAAATGATGAGGAAGCAATTTTAAAGGAAATAACCAAAGGTGAAAAAGCGGCAGTTGAAGATTATAATGAGGTAATAAATGACACAACTTTACCTCCAACAACTAAAAAAATATTAACAACGCACCGCGAAAATATAAATACAGCCTTACAAAGTGCTAAAAATTTTGAAGTTATTATGAGCTAATAATTTCTGAAAAAGAGAATAATAAAAACCGGAGAAATCCGGTTTTTTGTTTACAACTAGTAGTAAATTACCTTTCGTTTTGCGGAGGGTTTTTTTAATTTTACGTTTCTTGAAAAACTCCCTATTTCACATTTCAAAAACGGAAAACCGACAACAAAAGCATGTATTTAATCTTCGACACAGAAACTACTGGACTTCCAAAACGTTATAATGCACCTGTAAGTGACACGGATAATTGGCCGCGCTGTATTCAAATTGCTTGGCAATTGCACGATGAAATGGGAAATTTGATTGAAAACGAAGATTACCTAGTACAACCAGATGGTTTTACAATTCCGTTTGATGCCGAAAAAATTCACGGTATTTCAACCGAGCTTGCCGAGCAGCGCGGTATTCCGTTAGCGGAGGTGGTTGAACGTTTTGTTATAGCTGTAAATAAATCTAAATTTATAGTCGGTCAAAATTTAGGTTTTGATATAAATATTATGGGTGCGGAATTGTTTAGATTGGGCGCTCAGGACATTCTTGCCGATAAGCCTGTTTTGGATACTTGTACGGAAACTACGGCTCAACTTTGTCAATTACCCGGCGGTCGTTACGGTAAATTCAAATTGCCAACATTAACAGAGCTTCACGAATTTTTATTTAACGAACCTTTTTTTGAAGCCCATAACGCAACAGCCGATGTTGAAGCTACAACAAGATGCTTTTTTGAATTAGTTCGACGTAAAATTTTTACTGCGGAAGAATTAGCTGTCACTTCAGAATATTTCGAAAATTTTTCAAAAGAAAATCCACAGCCTTTTCAACCAGTAGGTTTAAAACATATAAATCTTGAAAAGCAATCGGCAAAAATTAGGGAACAACTTGCCGCTTTAATTGAAGAAGATGAAATTACTTCAGAAGAGATAATTGAGAACTTGTCAATCCTCACGGAAGTTGCATTTTCCCACCTTCACAATCACAGTCAGTTTTCAATTTTGCAATCAACTTCAAGCACACAAGATTTAGTTAACGCTGCTGTGGCAGATAATATGCCTGCCGTTGCTATTACGGATACGGGAAATATGATGGGTGCTTTTCATTTTGTGCAAGCCGTAAATACCTATAATAGCTCACTTGTAGAAGAAAACAAACACAAAAAATTAAAAGGAATTGTTGGCTGCGAATTTTTTGTCTGCGAGGACCATTTAAACAAAACAAATAAGGACAACGGCTATCAAGTGGTCTTACTTGCAAAAAATAAAGCAGGTTATCACAATTTGGCAAAAATGTCTTCTTTGGCTTATACAGATGGATTCTATTACGTGCCAAGAATCGATAAAAATATAATAGAAAAATACAAAGAAAACATAATTGTACTAACCGGCGGAATTTACGGTGAAGTACCCGGAAAAATCTTGAATGTTGGTGAAACACAAGCGGAAGAAGCTTTAGTATGGTGGAAACAAACGTTTGGTGACGATCTTTATGTTGAAATTATGCGCCACAATCAAGAAGATGAACAGCGCGTAAATACGGTTTTAATAGAACTTGCCAAAAAGCACGAAGTAAAAATCGTGGCCTGTAACAATACTTATTATATAGATAAAAAAAGTGCCAATGCGCACGATATTCTACTTTGCGTAAAAGACGGCGAAAAGCAGGCAACACCAATTGGCCGTGGACGTGGCTATCGTTACGGTTTGCCAAACCAAGAATATTACTTTAAGAGCCAAGATGAAATGAAGGAGCTCTTTAAGGATATGCCGGAAGCTATTTCAAACATCGCAGAGGTTGTAGATAAAATTGAGTCTTTCTCACTCGTAAGAGATGTTTTGCTGCCAAATTTCGGAATTCCTCAAGAATTTTTGGAAGCTGAAGATGCCGATGGTGGCAAGCGCGGCGAAAATGCCTATTTAAAATATCTAACTTTTGAAGGTGCCAAAAAACGCTACCCAAATTTATCCAAAGAAATCGAGGAAAGATTATTATTCGAACTTTCAGTAATTGCGAATACAGGTTATCCGGGTTATTTCTTAATTGTACAAGATTTTATTGCAGAAGCTAGAAAAATGGATGTTTCAGTTGGTCCCGGTCGTGGTTCGGCCGCAGGAAGTGCCGTTGCCTATTGCCTAGGCATTACAAATATTGACCCAATTAAATATGATTTGCTTTTTGAGCGTTTCCTAAATCCAGATCGTGTAAGTATGCCCGATATTGATATAGATTTTGATGACGAGGGCAGAAGTAGGGTAATGGATTACGTAATCAAGAAATACGGAAGTAATCAAGTTGCGCAAATTATTACCTATGGAACAATGGCTGCAAAATCGTCTATCCGTGATACCGCTCGTGTTCTAGATTTGCCTTTAAATGAAGCCGACAGAATATCGAAGCTTATCCCAAACATGACTAAATTGAATAAGATATTTGGTTTTACAGATGCCGAATTACGTTCAAGATTCAGAAGTGACGATCTTCCAAAAGTAAATGAATTGCTAAACCTTTCCGAAGGAAGCGATTTAGAAGCTGAAACAATAAATCAAGCCAGAATTTTAGAAGGTTCGGTTCGAAATACAGGAATCCACGCTTGTGGTGTAATTATTACGCCAGATGATATTACCAATTATGTGCCCATTGCCACGGCAAAAGATTCAGATTTATATGTAACGCAGTTTGATAACTCGGTTGTAGAAAGTGCAGGTCTTTTAAAAATGGATTTCTTGGGTCTAAAGACTTTGACGCTAATTAAAGATACCGTTAAAATTGTAAAGCATAAGCACAACATTTTATTAGATCCAGATGAGTTTCCGCTAGACGATGTAAAGACCTACGAACTTTTTCAACGTGGCGAAACGGTTGGTATTTTTCAATATGAAAGTGCTGGAATGCAAAAGCATATGAAAGATTTAAAACCAACAGTCTTTCAAGATTTAATAGCAATGAATGCCTTGTATCGTCCAGGCCCGATGGAATATATTCCAAGCTTCATTAAGCGTAAACATGGAGACGAGGAAATTGAATATGATCTTCCAGCGATGGAAGAATATTTAAAAGAAACCTACGGAATTACAGTCTATCAAGAGCAAGTGATGCTTTTATCGCAAAGTTTAGCAGGATTTACCAAAGGTGAGGCCGATGTTTTGCGAAAAGCGATGGGTAAAAAGCAGAAATCGGTTCTGGATAAAATGAAGCCTCAGTTTGTTAAACAAGCGGCTGAAAAAGGTCACGATCCTGAAAAATTAGAGAAGATTTGGAAGGATTGGGAAGCTTTCGCAAGTTATGCTTTCAATAAAAGTCATAGTACTTGTTATGCTTGGATTGCCTATCAAACAGCATATTTAAAAGCACATTACCCAGCGGAATATATGGCTGCGGTACTTAGCAACAATATGAGCGATATAAAACAAGTTACCTTTTTTATGGATGAATGCAGGAGAATGGGCTTAACCGTTTTGGGTCCAGACGTGAATGAATCCTTTCACAAATTTGCAGTTAACGATAAAGGCGCAATTCGTTTTGGAATGGGTGCTGTTAAAGGAGTTGGTAGTGGTGCAGTGGCAACAATTGTTGAACATAGAAAAAAAGATGGCACGTATAAATCTATTTTCGATTTATCCAAAAGAGTAGATTTGCGTTCAGCAAACAAAAAGGCTTTCGAAAATCTAGCGCTTGCAGGCGGTTTTGATAGTTTTGATACGCACCGTGCCCAATATCTTCACGACGATGGCGATGGCGTAATGTTTTTAGAAAAAGTCCTGAAATATGCTGCCAAATATCAGGAAACACAAAATAGCAGTCAGGTTAGTTTATTTGGCGATAGTAGCGAAGTTCAAATCCCCGAGCCACAAGTGCCACCTTGTGAAGAATGGGGCGCAATGAAAAAATTAAAACAAGAAAAAGAAGTAGTTGGAGTTTATATAAGTGGTCATCCTTTGGACGATTATAAAACTGAAATCGACAACTTTTGTAATTGCAAAGTTTCAGAATTTAATGATCTTGAAAAGTTCATAAATAGGGAAATGTGCTTTGCCGGTATAGTAAGCGCCGTGCAATATAGAACTGCCAAAAACGGAAAAGATTGGGCAATTTTCACGGTTGAAGATTACGAAGACAGCTTCGAGTTTAGAATTTTTGGTGAAGATTTCTTGAAATATCGACATTTATTAATAGTCAATTCATTTATCTATGGTCGCGCTTTTGTAAAAGAGGGTTGGATAAATAGAGATACGGGTAAAAAAGGTGAGCCAAGAATTCAATACAACAACATACAAATGTTGCAGGATATTATGCAAGGTTATAGTAAGAAACTTACTTTACAAATGCCAGTACAAGCATTGGATAATGGTAAAATTGATGAATTGAAAGATTTATTACAAATGCATAAAGGCGACAAACAACTTCATTTTGTAATATATGAAATGGAAGAAAAAGTTAAGCTAAATATGACTAGCCGCAAACAAAAGGTAGCAATCTCAAAAGAATTGTTAGATGAACTAACCAATATTAAAGTAAGTTATAGGTTAAATTGATTTTAAAAATTCTTATGTAATAGGAAGAATTAGCTTTAAGCTTTACGTTTTTCACAAAATAAAACGTCAGATATACCTCTTTATTAGTATTTTATCTAAAATATTGACCTTTTAGCGGAAATAATTCAACAATTCCAATTACCTTTCAGTTTCAAAATTTTAAATAATAAAATATGAAAATTCAAAAATTACTTTTTGCAGCAATTATGCTGTTTGGTTTTAGTGTTTTTGCACAACAAACCTATGCGCCAGACGAGACTATAGTCGGTACTTTTATTGGGAAGACCATTGCTCTTAGGGATTTTGTTACACAAGAAGAAAACCGTGATCAAAGTATAAAAGATATTAGAATTGTTCAAAACCGTTCGCGTTATCGTGAGCAGGTTAATTTTGACGCCTTACCAAATGGGCCAGAGCAAAATACACAAGAAGATTTTGGAAGTTTACAATCTAGAGCTTTAGAACAAAATTTTATTGGAGCTTCATCATCAGAATCTAATGCAACTCCTCCAGATCCTACTGGTGCTGCTGGACCAAACCATTACGTACATTCTGTAAATTCAATTGTTAAAATATTTGACAAAACTGGTAATTTGTTGGTTGGGCCTGTTTCTTTAGGAGCATTTTTAGGAATTGGCACAAACTCTGGAGATCCAATTGTTATGTACGATCAATTAGCGGATAGATGGTTTGTTAGTCAATTTGGTTCAACAAATAATTCTCTTGCAATTGGTGTTTCCGAAACAGGAGATCCAACGGGAGCTTTTAATGTATATCAATATAGCTTCTCTCAATTTCCTGACTATCCTCATTACAGTGTTTGGCCAGATGCATACTATTTAACCGCAAATATTGGTACTACAAATAAGGTTTATGCAGTAGAAAGAGATGTAATGTTAGCAGGAGGAACAAACCCAAGAATTATTGGTTTTCCACTTCCAGGAATTGTTCAAAATACAAATACTGTATTAAGTCCAGAGCCTGCAAACCTTTTAGGCACTACATTTCCTGCAGGTATTCCCGGTTATGTAACGTATTTGCAGGATGATGGTTGGGCAAATGTTACTTTCGATCATTTGAAAGTTTGGGAAATAGATTTAGATTGGGGAACAACAGGAAATTCAACAATATCCGCTCCTTTGGAAATTCCTACTGCACCCTTTAATTCAGTTTTTGCACCTTTTGGAAGTGGAGATGTTCAGCAACCAGGAACCAATCAAAAAATTGATATGATTGGGGGTATTATTTCCTACGCGCCTAATTATAGAAGTTTTGCAGACCACAATAGTTGGGTAATTACGTTTAATACAGATGTTGATGGTAATGATACTTCTGGTATTAGGTGGATTGAATTGCGGAATGACGCAACCAGTCCTTGGTCAATATTTCAAGAAGGAACCTACGCGCCAGCAGATGGAAATAGTAGATTTATGGGTAGTGCAGGTATGGATGCTGCGGGTAACATAGGTTTGGCATTCAACGTTGCAAGCAGTACACTTAAAGCTTCAATTAGATATACAGGAAGATTTGATGGTGATGCCTTGGGACAAATGACCGTTGCTGAAACTGAAATTATTACTGGCAACGGCGTGCAAACATTCACAAACCGATTTGGAGATTATTCACACCTAACATTAGATCCAGATAATTTCACATTCTGGCATACTGCTGAATATTTTTCAGCAAACAATAATTGGAGAACACAAATTGCGGCATTTACACTTTCAGGAGGTTTTGCCAATGATCTTGGAATCAATAATATATTACAACCAGAAAACGGAATTTTAACAAATACAGAAACCGTTGAGGTTAGTATCCGAAACTATGGCACAGCTGCGCAAACCAACATTCCGTTGGAACTTCGTTTGGATGGAAGCTTGCTAGCTTCCGAAACGTTTACGGGAAGTATTGCAGCTGGCGCAACCGCAACATATACTTTCAGCCAAACTGTAGATTTATCAAATTCTGGGCAAACATATTCCATTGAAGTAAAAACAAACTTTACTGGTGATGAATTTGTTGCGAATGATGTTTTCACTAAAGAAATAACACATTTATTAAGCAACGACGTTGGTTTTACCGAAATTACTGCGCCAGAATCAGGTTCAGGTTTAACAAATGAAACCATAACTGCCACGTTACAAAATTTTGGAGCTTCGGACCAATCTAACTTCAATGTTCAATACACTATTAACGGAGGCACTGCAGTAGTTGAAAACTTTGCTGGAACAATCGCTTCAGAAGATGAGGTTAGTTACAGTTTTACACAGACTGCCGATTTATCTGCATTGGGTACTTATACGATAGTTGTTTCAACTACATTGGCAGCCGATCAAGATGCTGCAAATAATTCTGCAACTCTAATTGTTGAAAATTTATTGTGTCAACCATCTTCAGATTGTAGTCTTGGCGATGGTTTTACGCTTGTATCCGTAGCCGAAATAAATAATCAATCCGATTGTGAAGGTTATGGGGATTTTACCGACTTGGTTGCAAATTTAGCTCCCGGAAGCACAAATGAAATTACGTTTACAACGGGTTATGGAGATCAACATGTAAAAGTTTGGATAGATTTTAATGATGACTCTGTGTTTGCAGCAAATGAAATAGTAGTTCAAAATTTTGTAATAGCATCTGGCCAAGGACCTGGTACTTTTACTGCCACAGCAAATTTAATTGTCCCAGCCGGAGCAGCTCTTGGGTCTCACAGAATGAGAGTAAAATCCAATTGGGATGCAGCGGTTCCTAATGACGCTTGTGCGGAAACAAGTTTTGGTGAAACTGAAGATTATACAGCAAACATTGGCACGTTAGGTGTAAATGATTTTTCAATTAGAAATGGAGAATTTGTTGTTACTTCTTTAAACAATAAGGATTTTGATATTAGCTTTAAAACTTCATATAGCGAAGATGCTTATTTGGCAGTTTACAATATGTTGGGACAACAACTTAAAGTTAAAATGATAAACAAAATTGGGGATACTTACAAAGCTAAACTTGATATGACGGATGTGGCAAGTGGCGTTTATATCGTAAAGATTGGTGGAAGAAATACAACAACTTCTCAAAGTGCAAGAATTATTGTTGAATAAATTTCTTATTTTAATAAGTGTTAAAAGAGAGTGAATTTTTATTCGCTCTCTTTTGCGTTCTATGAAAAGTTCATTTTCAATAATCTCTTTAAAGTGAAGTAATTTATTTAAAATTTTTAAAATGTATATTATTTTACAACCATCTTATCAATGAGTGAGATCGGGTAGGGATTGAGGCGGCATCCTTTTTATTTGTTGAAATAAAATGGCTTATTGATATTAGAAAAACATCTACATATGACAAAGCGACATATATAAAAAATAAGCAACAAATAAAAAGATATAACCGAAAGCCCAGTGCGCTGCCCATAACGGCAGCGCAACCCGCCAAATAATAAATTTAACAAATAGCTGCATTAACTAAACAAATGTTAAGCGATATAGTTTTGGTTTGATATTTGTCTATTTTTACGTAATCACAAAATATATAAATAATGGCTTTAGAAATAACAGATGCAAATTTTGAAGAAATAGTAATGAATAGCGAACACCCAGTAGTTGTAGATTTTTGGGCAGCTTGGTGTGGGCCTTGCCGTATGGTAGGACCAGTAATTGATGAGCTTAGCAAAGATTACGACGGAAAAGCCGTTGTAGGCAAAATGGATGTAGATGCTAATCAAGAATATGCCGCAAAATTTGGTGTACGTAACATACCAACAGTTTTGATTTTTAACAAAGGCGAATTAGTTGGAAGACAAGTAGGCGTAGCTCCAAAAGCAACATATGCTGAGGCAATTGATAAATTATTGTAAACATTGCTTTAAAATAAAACAATAAAAGGTTTGCCAAATTGGTAAGCCTTTTTTAATTTACTCTAAGATTTAAACTGTCCAATTTATGGGCGCAATTTTTTAAAAATGGATAAAAAAAATAAAGCACAAGATATAATTGATAGCCAACAACTAGCGGATCGTACAATTTTCTTATGGGGAATGGTAGATGACAAAAGTGCCCGTCACGTTGTGGATAGATTATTTTATTTAGATTCGCTTAACCACGATGAAATTAAATTTTATATAAATAGTCCAGGCGGTTACGTAACTAGCGGATTTAGTATGTATGATACCATACGGTCAATTAAAAGCCCTGTAAGCACTATATGTACTGGATTGGCAGCAAGTATGGGAAGTATTTTACTTTCGGCGGGTGAAAAAGGTAAGCGCCTAATACAGCCTCACGCTCGTGTTATGATACATCAGCCTAGTGGCGGTGCGCGTGGTGTAGCCAGTGATATAGAAATTACAGCTCAAGAAATATTAAAAACAAAGGAAATAAGCGCTAGGATTTTAGCTGATAACTGCGGCCAAAGTTTTGAAAAAGTGATGAAGGATTTTAACCGAGATCATTGGATGAATGCAGAGGAGTCTGTAGCTTACGGAATTGTAGATGGAATTATGTAGTTAAATTTCAGTAAAATTGGAAATAGAACAGGAAATAAATAATATAATAGGTTTTAAAAACCTTGAACTTTTAGCCAAACAAGTGGTTGAAGGATTTATTTCTGGTTTGCATAAAAGTCCATTCCACGGTTTTTCGGCAGAATTTGCGGAACATAAAATTTACAATAATGGCGAAAGTACCAAACATATAGATTGGAAACTTTTCGCAAAAACGGATAAACTCTACACCAAACGGTACGAGGAAGAAACAAACTTGCGTTGCCATTTAATTTTGGATAACAGCAGCTCCATGCACTATCCAAAGTTGAAGGGTTTTTCAATTAATTCTTTAAATAAAATTGGTTTTTCTGTATTGGCGAGCGCTGCTATTATGAATTTATTAAAGCGCCAGCGCGATGCAGTTGGTATGAGTATTTACAGCAATAAATATGAGTTTTACGCTTCTGAAAAAGGAAGTGAAAGACATCACCAAATGCTGCTTCAAAATATGAATACAGCTTTATCTGCTACCAATAAAGATGTAACTACCAAAACATATGAATATCTGCATCTAATTGCAGAAAAACTGAACAGGCGTTCGTTGGTGTTTTTATTTACCGATATGTTTCAAGAGGATGCGGAAGCCAATAAGATGTTTGAAGCTTTACAACATTTAAAATACAACAAACACGAGGTTGTTTTATTCCATATAATAGATAGGAAAAAAGAATTGGAATTTGACTTTAACAATCGCCCGAAGCGTTTTGTGGATGTTGAAACTGGCGAGCATATAAATTTGTATGCTGAAAATGTAAAGGAAAATTACGAAAAAGCCGTTTCACAATATTTTGAAGAATTAAAATTACGTTGCGCACAATACCGAATAAAATACGTTGCGGCAGATATTAATGAAAGCTTCAATAAAATTTTGACAACCTATTTGGTTGAAAGGCAAAATTTTGGATAATTAATATGGTAGAGTTATTTTTCAGTCTTTTTGATAACAGTATTCGGTTTATCAAAATTTTTTGAAAGGGTAAAAAAGTTTCTAAAACAAATTTTACTTTTTTTAATAAAAAAGTTTGCGATAATGAAATGGAGTGGTATATTTGCCCTCGCTTAAAGGGAAACTAATAAGCACGCTAATAACCTTCGGGTTTAGCAACGGTCTGGTAGTTCAGTTGGTTAGAATGCCTGCCTGTCACGCAGGAGGTCGCGAGTTCGAGTCTCGTCCAGACCGCTACATTTTAGCTCCGCTTAGTAACCGAGAGGAGTAAAAAGTAAAGATGTTGTGTTGAGTCCTTTAAATAGGACTTGTGGTTTAGAAATAGACCGATGAGAAGCTTATCCAAATGGATGGGCTTTTTTTGTTTTAGGCAAGTTTTATATTTCTACATTCAAAACCAAAACCCGAAACAATCTTGCCTGTGCTTTCTGCAACTTGTTCAGTAGATCAGTTTGTTTAATTTTTGCCTGAATCAAACTGCTTTCACGACTGTTTACTAAAAACAAAGAGCTTTCTCCAAAACTAAATTTTCTATTTTCTGCGGCTAAAAGGGTTTCGTAATTTGTAACAATGCTATTTGTTAATGTTATTTGGGCAGTGTATGATTCTATTTCGGTAAAAACTTCGGTTATTTCGTTTTTCAGTTTTACGGTTTGTGCAGTTACTTCAAATTCTTGATCTTTAATTTTTGTCCTAGCTAAATTTAATTCGCCACGTTCTTTTCTCAAAAATAAGGGGAATGCTACTTGTAAACCTGCTTTATAATTAGCTGTATTAAAGTTGTTAAGTGCTTCTGAGTTTTCTGTAATGAAGTTGTATTGTAGATCTACAATAGGCAGTAATTTATTTAATTTCAACCTTTTATCTACTTTTAATTGCTCTAATTTTAAATTTAGTGAGACAAGTTTTGGGTGGTTTACCAAATTGTTATTTTGCAGTGCGGCATTGTTTATCTGTAAAACAATATCAATATCTATGGCTGCACCACTTTCTGGTTTCATAGTTTCATTTAACTCTACTGGTATATTATTTTCAAGCCATAAATAGTTTGACAGTTTTAAACCCGATTTTACGAAATCTAATTTGGCTTGTTCTAAATCCATCAATCGGGATTGGTATGCAATATTGGCCTCTGTACTATCAATTGCAGCGGTTTCACCAACTTCAACATTACGTTTTACACCGTTAAAACGTCTGCTAGCGGCTTCAACAAAACTTTCGTAAATACTTAGTTGATTAAAACTTTGCAGCCAATTAAAGTAAACTAAGGAAGCCTCGTATAATATGGTGTTAACCAAAATATCTTTGTCTGCTTCGCTTTGCAGCCTAAATAGCTTCGCCATTTTTAGAGTTGCCATTCTATCATTGATCAGTAATCCTTGTGCTAACGAAAAAGAAACGCCTGCACTGTAAAGACCTTCGTCCGGAACAAATGATTCAGGATTTAAAAATTCGCCTGTATTTTCCTCAAAATTTCCTTTTAGCTCAATTCCGTACCATGTGGGTATTTTGAAGGTTGCGTTTAATTTATCGTAGTATTCTGTGCTTTTAAATTTTTTACGATTATAGTCCACCTCAATTTTGGGATCAAAACCGCCACGGGCTTTTAGTAATGTTGCTTCTCCGGCGTCCAAAACCAAATTGGCTTGTTTAATTACAGGATGAAACTGTTTTACCTGTGCTATATATTCTTTAAAGCTTAATAGCGTTGAATCTTGTGTTTGTGCACATACTACCCAACTGAAAATGAAAAATGAAAATAGGATGATTTGTTTCATTTTGCTGCAGTTTTCTCTTTAGAATTGTTTTCCGGAGTATAATAATTAGGTGGAAAACCGTTAAGCTGGCGCCATAGCTCATACCAAATGGGCACATTTTCTAAAAGAGCCATGGTATATGCACCACTACCAATACGCAAACCATCTGGCCAGGGATGGTCTTCTGGGTTTGGTGCTAATAAAATCCTGAATTTTCCATTTACGCTTATAAAATTTTCAATAGCAACAACTTTACCACCATATGTACCGTATGACAGGTTAGGCCAACCGCTAAATACAATTGAAGGCCATCCGTCGAAACGGATTCTTACATCTTCTCCAATATGAAGCAATGGTATGTCCATTGGTTCAAGGTATGTTTCTACAGCCATATCATAATTTGACGGCATTATGCTTACCAACTGTTCGCCTTCTTTAAAAGTTTCTCCTAGGCCACCACGCAAAGCTTTGTTTACGAAACCATCTTGCGGAGCTTTTACGTAGTACATATCATTACGTATTTCGTAATTTGAAAAATCATTTTCGAGCTTAGTTACTTGCGCTTCGGCTTCAAATTGGCCAGATTGTGCAGTAAATTTATCGCTTTGCGATTTTGAAATTTTATCTGAATATTCTGCGTTTATTCGCCCTAATTCTACTCGGGCATTTATTACTTCATTTTTGGCAGATAGCAGTTTGTTTTCTTGCGAAATTAATTTTGCCTGAGTTTCTTGAAGTTTTAAACGTTTTTCTTCAACATCTGTAACTGCTTTCAAGCCTTCTTGCTGTAGGGTTAGGGTTCGTTCAAACTGTTTTTCTGCAATGCTTAGGTTTGTATTGGCGGCCTCTAAATCTATACTGTCGCTTTTAACTTTTAAGCGCGATTGTATCAATTTGTTTTGGGCTTGTTCAAGTTTTAGAACCCGCTCATTACCAATTGCGGCTGCTTGATTTTCCAAAGCCTTTACTTTTTCAGAATAAGATGTTACCGAAAGTTCTTTCGCGTCTATTTGTAGTCCAGTTCTTTCAACCAATCTTGGGTCTAGATATTCGTTCTTTATTTCAGAGAAGAATAAAATAGTGTCGCCTTTTTTTACAAAATCGCCTTCGCGCACATACCATTTTTCAATCTTGCCGCCAATTGGGGATTGTATAGTTTGTGGTCTTTGCTCTGGGGTTAGCGTTGTAAGGTTACCAGTTCCTGAAACATTTTGTGTCCAAGGCAAAAACATAACTATAAATGCAATAATGGCGAAAGCTCCCAAAAAGCGGTTAAAGTGTTTATAATGCCGTCTGTGAAAAGCTTTTTTGACTGAAGTAAATTCCTTTAAATCTACTTTCGCATTCACGGTGTTTTTTGAAATATTAAGCATATAAAGTTTCAGTTTTAATAATTTTTCCAGCTTCCATTATTATTCTTTCTTTACAAAAGTTGCTCCATTCATCGTCTTGTGTAACAACTATAAGCGCCCACGGTTGGTCTTTGCGCGTTAAATATTTTATGAAAATATCTCTTTCCGCATTGTTAAATCCTTCCAATGGATTTTCAAGTATTAAAAGTTTGGGTTTTTTTATGATACTGCGGGCAAGCACGATTTTTTTTGCAACGGTAGAAGACATTTGTTTGCCTTCGGGAAATAACATTGTGTTAATGCCAAGGGGTTGGCGTTTTACAAAATCTACAAGTATTGTATCTTCAATTACCTTAGCAACCTCCTCGTTTGTTATATTCTCATCCCCAAATGTTATATTTTCGAGTATAGTACCTTCAAAAGGTGTTTCTTCGGGAATTGTTTGCCCAATAACAGCTCTATAACTATTAGGATTTATGGAAGTCATAGAATTGTTATTTACATAAACCATCCCTTCCGATTGTTCTATAACGCCTGCAATAATCTTTAACAATGTAGATTTTCCAGAACCGCTAGAGCCTTGAATAACAAGCCTTGTTGTTTCATTTACTTTAAGAGAAATATTCTGGAGGGTCTTGTACCCTGTTTCGGGTATTTGAAATCCAACATTTTCCAAGTCTAGCGAGAATGTGCTAACGGATTCAAAAGGATTTATCCCTTCTTGATTTTCCAGATCTTTATCCACTACCTGTCCAATTTTTTCTAATGATGTTAGTACGTCGTAAAATGATTCTAGCCTAAATATTAATTTTTCAACAGCATTAATTATAAGCAAGATTATAATTTCAGCTGCTACAAATTGGCCAATGTTCATTTCTTGATTTAGTACTAGCATACCACCAATGTAAAGTAAACCGGCCGTAACTAGTACTTTAAAGGTTATCATTTGTATAATTTGCATCACCAAAACCTTAAAATGGCTTTCGCGCGCTGTAAGATATTCGCTCACCAACAAATCGTTTTTATGCATGGCTAATTTGGTTTTGCCAGATAGTTTAAAACTTACCACAGAACGAGCTATTTCTTGAAGCCAATGTGCAATTTTGAATTTATATTTGGACTCTATCAAACTAGTAACCATTCCTTTTCTTGCTGTATATTTAAAGATGAAAAAGATAAGTAACAAGAGTAGAATACCATAGATAATGAAAAAAGGGTGATAAAATGAAAGTAGTAAAAGCCCGAAAACAATTTGAATAATAGCCGCTGGAAAATCTAGAAGAATTTTTGTAATTTCTTTTTGCACGGTGAGCGTATCAAAGAACCTATTTGCAAGTTCGGGCGGATAGGAATTTCGAAATTCGCTCATTTTTATTTTCGGAAATCTATATGCAAATTCAAAAGAAGACCGCGTAAAGATTTTTTGTTGTATGTTTTCACTAATTCTAAACTGCATTAATTGAAGTATACCAACAAAGGCAACACCCATTGTCACCAAAGTCACTAAAATAATCCACGAAGTACTAACTTGTGCACCTTGTAAAAGATTTATAATGGCCTGTATGCCAAGTGGTAATGAAAGGCTTACCAGTCCTGCAAAAATCGCATAATAAATAATTTGCCTAACATCACGACGGTCCAATTTTAGCAAATTTATAAAACGGCGCCAAGGGGTTAAAACGTTATCGGACATCTATAGAAAGGTTTAATGCGTTAAAAACTAAATTTGTGAAGAACTCGTTAGGAGTAGTGGTTTCATTACAATCTGTGATGGAGGTAAAGTGTTCTTTTAAAAAAGATTGGTGCATTACACCTTCAACAACCGTACTTGCAAGACTTGCGGGAAAGGGGTAATCCGGATTTGCATCAATTATCATCTCCTTAATTCGGTTTATCAATCTTTTATAAATTGAAAAATAGCCTTCCTTATTTTCTTTATCAACCTCTTTGGTTAAATAGGATTTAGAAAATTCTCTCATTACAATTTTCTTTAAAATCATTTCATTAATATGAGAGAAGGAAGAATCTTCATTTACTGTTGAAGATATAACCTCAATTCCTTTTAGTAATTTTATTTCAGGATTTTCCACATTTGTAGTAGCAAATACCAATTTATATTCAACCCAACCCCAATACCAAGAAGTTAGATAAAGTAATAGTTTATGCTTGTTTTCAAAATATCTATAAATAGAACTTTCATTAGAACCAATTTTAGCGCCTAATTTTTTAAAGTTAAAACATGCAAAACCAATTTCTTCTATCAATAGAATGCTGTTTTTAATAATTTTTTTACCAAGATCTGAACTTTCAGGATTCTTCAAAAAAATCTTGTCATTAAGCGAAATTGTAATGACTTCAATTAAATCTTTCATACAAATATTTTAAAGCACGCAAAGATAATAGTAATACTATTAAGTATGCAAGTGTTTACTTATTTATTGTTATTGTATTTAGGTTTGAAATATTTCTACCCAGATAAATAGAAGCTAATTGTCTTTTTCCATTTACACTTTTAACTCATATCCCCTTCTTAACCTAGAGTTAACAACACCTTAACCAGACTTTCACACTTTTACTGAGATTGGTTTGTATCTTTATTTAAACAAAAAAATAATAACCTAAAAACAACAAATTATGAGCGCATTTTCAGAAAAAGTAAAAGGAAATTGGAACATTGCAAAAGGTAAAGCAAAACAACAGTGGGGCGATCTTACTGACGACGATTTAGATTACCAAGAAGGTAAAGAAGATGAATTAAAAGGTCGGATTCAAAAGAAAACAGGTCAAACAAAAGAAGAAGTCAACAAATTTTTTGATGATATGAAATTTGACTAAGTTTTCATTAAAGCTTTGAAAAATAAATAAGTCCCGCAAATTGCGGGATTTTTTTTGTTTAATTCAAAAATTGAAATGTTGAAAGCTTATTTTTATAAACTCAAATTTGAAAGAAAGAAAAAATATTAAAAAGATGATAATAGATACAATTATAAAAAGAAGATCGGTTTTTCCTGCCTCATATAATGATAAAAAAATAACAAAAACTGAAATTGAAAAAATTTTAGAATCTGCCAATTGGGCTCCAACGCATAAAAGAACTGAGCCTTGGCGATTTAAAGTTTTTCACGGAGCATCACAGAAAAAATTCGGACAGTGGAATGCCGATAAGTATAAAGAAACAACTGGCAATTTTAGTGAATTTACGTACGCCAAATTTCACGATAATCCTATAAAGGCAGGTTGTGTAATAGCTATTTGTATGCAGCGTGATCCAAAAGAAAGCCTTCCAGAATGGGAAGAAATTGCAGCAACCGCAATGGCAGTGCAAAACATGTGGTTAACCGCTCACGACCTTAATATAGGTGCTTATTGGGCAAGTCCGGGCACTATGAATTATTTAAACGAATTTGCGCCAATGGAAGAAAGCGAAAAATGCCTTGGTTATTTTTTTATGGGTAAATATGACGCAGAGTTGCCAGAAGGAACAAGAAAAACTCCAATTGAAGATAAGACCGTTTGGCTTTAATTAATAATGGCTTAATTTAAAGGTAATCTAATTTTAACATCGCATTGGCGCTTTGAAGGTATGTTTGTTTCTCCATTCAAACTTCTTTCTGGCCTATGCGATTTTATTATTTTATCTCCCTTCTAGCTTTACAATTTTTGGGCTGCACGCCTAAAGATATGTATGAATCCAATACAATAAACTTCAACAATTATTTTGAAGAATGCGGACAAGCTTTTAAAAAATTGGATTCCGTTGCTACAGACTTTAAATTTGGTAAAACGTCCATAGATTCATTACGTAAAACATCCCGTTTGGCGAGGATTGCTTATAAAAAGATAGAATTTTATATTGCCTATCAATTTCCAGAATTTGCCAATGCCAATCTAAATGGTGCGCCACTGATGCAGCTCGAAAAGGCTGGGGCAAGCTCAAAAGTCCTTTCACCCAATGGTTTGCAAGTATTGGATGAACTTGTTTTTAGTGAAGATGCGGAATTTGAAAAAACCAAAATTGCAGCAATTGCAAAACGGATTAATAATCAGTTTTCGATTCTGAAAAATGGCATTTCGCCAATCAATCCCAAAAGTGAAGATCTCGTGCTAGCGGCTAGGATGCAACTAGTGAGAATTTTTACATTAGGTATTACTGGATTTGATACGCCAGGTTCTGTTAATGGTCTGGAAGAAGCAGAAGCTTCATTGGCAGCGATGTCTCAGATTTTCAAAGCGAACAGTGGAAAATTAATTGACGCAAATACGTACAATAATATAAATTCATTATTTGAAGGTGCAATTGTTAATCTTCAGCGGCAAAACTCTTTTGAAGATTTTGACAGACTTACTTTTTTGAAGCAATATTTAGATCCTCTTTACAAGGATTTAAAAAAACTTCAGAAAAAAAATGATGTATTCGAAATTTCAAAACGAAGTGCTTGGAATCCTGAAAGTACTTCAATTTTTGCTACAGACTTTTTAAATCCATATTTTTTTACGGAATTTACTGCGGAAGAAGACAGCGAAAAGCTAAGAAAACTAGGAGAAAGCTTATTTTACGACACGGCAATAAGTGGCAATAAGGCTATAAGTTGCGCCACTTGCCACCAGCCATCTAAAGCATTTACCGATAATATTCCAAAATCCTTGAGCATTGTTCAAAATGAAACTGTGATGCGAAATTCTCCAACATTGCTCAACGCAGTTTATGCTGATAGATTTTTTTATGATGTAAGAGCTTTTAGTTTAGAACAGCAAGTTGAACACGTTATTTTTAACGAAAAAGAATTTAATACAGGTTATGCTGAAATAATTAATACGCTAAAGGAAAACCCAAAATACGTTACGGGCTTTGGTGATTCTTTTGGAAAAAATGGAATTGATCGTAAATCAATTTCAAGAGCTTTGGCTTCATATGTTCTTTCGCTGCAATCCTTCAATAGCGATTTCGATAAATATGCTAGAAATGAAAGCAATACTATCTCTGCTTCGGTAAAAAATGGTTTCAATCTTTTTATGGGAAAGGCTAATTGTGCTACCTGCCATTTTGCTCCAACCTTTTCTGGATTGGTGCCACCTTTTTATGGCGATACGGAAACTGAAATTTTGGGCGTGCTAGAAAATCCTACCAATGATAATTTAATGGCAGATAGCGATAAAGGTAGGTTTAGTAACGGCATACAACTTGAAAATACCTGGATCTATGAAAAATCCTTTAAGACAACTACTGTTAGGAATATTGCTTTAACGGCTCCTTATTTTCACAATGGTGCTTATAAAACGCTGGAAGAAGTATTGGATTTTTATAACAAAGGTGGCGGTGCAGGTATGGGATTGGAAATTAAAAATCAAACACTGCCAGATTCAGAATTAAATTTAAGCGAAACCGAAATAAAAGATTTAATTGCTTTTATGAATGCGTTGACAGATACTTCAGCTTCAAAATTATAACTGTTTTTTGGATTAGGAATTTCTTCAACTTTAAAGAGCTCCAATGTTAAGAAATCATTTTACAAATTCAATTTTGTTAACTGTAAATTTAAATTTGCCCTCTTTTTACCCTTCGTTATTTACCGTATCATAATAGTATCTTAATTGATCACTAACGCGCTACAGATTTTCAGTTTCTACATTTGGGTTGTTAAATAATTTTTAATAATCTGAATAAAAATCAACTGAAAAATGAAACACAATTTACTATTAGCGTTGTTGTTAATTCCTTTTATAATGGGAGCAGCAAAAAACAATGTAAGCAATGATGTTATTCCCAACTTAAATAGTTCGAATAGCACAAAAAACGAATTTAAAACTATTAACAGTATATTTCCAATTGCTGCAGGTAGCATTTGGTCTTATGATGACAGCGGAACAGATCTTACTGCAACAAGCTGGAAAGAAGTAAATTATGATGACAGCGCATGGCAAACTGGAAATGCAAAATTTGGTTATGGTGATGGTAACGAAGTTACAACACTAGATTTTGGTCCAGATGCAACTAATAAAAGGCCTACGTATTATTTTAGATACAACTTTAATATTGTAGACGCTTCAACAATTCAACAATTAATATTTAATACGTTAAATGATGATGGCGTTGTGGTTTATGTAAATGGTGTTGAAGCTTTTCGTTCCAATATGCCTGCAGGTACGATTACATACAATACATATGCCTCGACCGCAATTGGTGGAAGCAACGAAAATGATTTCGAGCAAATGATTACTGCAAATTTGCTTCAAAATGGAAATAACGTTATAGCAGTAGAATTACATCAAGCAGATGCATCGAGTTCAGATTTAGGATTTGATATGTCTTTAATTTCAGAAGTACCAGATTTACCAGCAGCGGACTACCCATTAACACAAGAAAGTGAATGGAATTTTCTTGATACTGGAGCAAATCTTGATAATGAGCCTTGGACTGAAGCTTCCTATATTTACGAAGATTGGGGAAGAGGTTTTGGAGCTTTAGGTTACGGTGATCCTGTAAATACTACAGTATCATTCGGTCCGGATGCAAATAACAAATATATTACTACATATTTTTCTAGAGATATAAATGTAAATTTAGCCGACCTAACCGATAACGTTGTATTTGGTTTAAAGCGTGATGATGGCGCCGTAGTATTCTTAAATGGTGTTGAAATCATTAGAAGCAACATGCCCGAAGGTGATATTACATATCTTACAACTTCTTCAACAATTGTAAGTGGTAGTGACGAAAATGTATATTTCATTACCGAAGTACCAAAAACTGCGTTTATTGAAGGTGTAAATAGAGTGGCTGTTGAATTACATAATAGAGACGGTCAAAGTTCAGATCTTCAATTTGACATGTATATTCAAAATACGCAAGACCCTGTAGATCCTTATGTTTGTGAAGATGGTGAAATTTCTTGTTTTACTTCTATTGTTCCAACCGAACAAACAGGAATTATGATTATTCCAACGGAACATCGTTTTCAATTATTACTTAAGCAAGGAGAACAATATACAATTGGCGGAGGTACTGTTCCTGGAAATAACGATTTTGTTGGATATACACCAATTGCAGGAAGTAGCGAGTTAGGTTATTTATCAGTAAATCATGAAAATTCTCCTGGAGGTGTTTCAATTGTAGATATACATTTTGATCCTTCTCAACGTTTATGGATAAGTGACCAAACCCAAGCTGTAGATTTATATAATGATGCATTAGTTACAACCACAAGAAACTGTTCTGGAGGAATAACACCTTGGGGAACAGTTGTTACAGCAGAAGAATCAACAAATCAAGGAGATGCAAATGGCGATGGTTACCAAGATGTTGGCTGGTTAGTAGAAATAGATCCTGCAACTGCTCTTGTAAAGGACTATGGAAATGGTCAAGAAAAACTTTGGGCAATGGGAAGAATGAACCACGAAAACGTAGTTATATCAGATGATATGACAACAGCCTATTACGGTGAAGACGGTGGCACCCAGTGTGTTTACAAATATATAATGGATACACCAGGAAACCTTAGTGCAGGTACTGTTTATGTTCTTGTATTGGATGGCCCACTTGTCAATAACGACCCTTCGCTAACTACAGCTACTTGGGTTCAAGTACCAAATTCAACTGCCGAAGAAAGAAATAATATAAGAACTACAGCAGCAGCGTTGGGTGGAACAAACTTTAACGGTGTTGAAGATTGTGAGATTAACCCAATAACAGGAAAGATTTATTTTACGTCAAAAGGAAAAGATCGTATTTATCGTTTTACTGATAATGGATCTACTATTGCAGATTTTGAAACATTTGTAGGTGGAAGACCTTACGCTATTGAAACTGCCGAAGGAACATTTTCTGAAGATTGGGGAGATGGTAACGATAACCTAGCTTTTGATGATAAAGGAAACTTATGGGTACAACAAGACGGTGGTAAAAACTACATTTGGGTAATTAGGCCAAACCATACCCAAAACACGCCAAATGTAAAATTGTTTGCCTCTATGCCTGCAGGCTCGGAGCCAACAGGCCTTATATTTACACCAGATTTTAAATATGGTTTCTTTTCGGTACAGCACCCAAGTGGCAGTAACCTTCCTCAACAAGATGCTACTTTTACAGATGTTACATTTAATGCTTCAGCTACAGTAGTATTTGCGCTTTCTGAAAATCTTGGGGCTCAAAAGCCAATTGCAGATTTCGTTGCTGATAATGTTGATGTTTTAGAAGGCGACACGGTAACTTTTACGGATAGCAGTACAAATAATCCAACATCTTGGGCTTGGACTTTTGAAGGTGGAACACCACCAACATCAACCGATGCAGCGCCGACAGTAGTTTATAATTCAGAAGGATCTTACGATGTTAGTTTAATTACTAGCAACGTGGCAGGAACAAGCGACGAAGTTGCGAAGCCAGATTACATAACTGTAGGTGTCTTAAACGTGGATGAAGCATTACAAAACTCCTTAAAAGTATATCCAAACCCAACAAGTGGTATTTTGAATATACAAATTGGTGATACAAATGGCGAAGCAGTTTCAATTGAAGTTTACGACCTTTTAGGCAGAAGTCTTTTAAAGAAAGATAATGTTGAGCTTATTGGCTCACAAAATGCAACGCAATTAAATTTAACCTCAATTTCTCAAGCTAACCAAACTATGATTATAAAAATTACAGTTGGTGGTCTTTCGGGAACTTATAAGGTTATAAGAAGCAATTAATTTAGTGTTAATTCTAAAAAAGGGCCAATGCTTTTGCAAAGGTCCTTTTTTTCATTTCTATATATTATGAAAAATTTTAAGTTCGGAAATACTTTAATTATTGGAATTTTCTTGATCGGCTGTGCAATTTTTAATGCAAATTCACAAAACGTTAATCCTTTAAAAGAAACAGTTTATTATAGTGTAGATTCCGCTTTGGTGAAAAAAAATAGTGCAAAGCAACTCAACCTTCGAGACCAACAATTATTTTTTCTTCCTTCAAAAATTGAAAAGTTGGACGGCTTAACCTTTCTGAATTTGATGTTGAATAATTTTGAAGATTGGGACAATGCGTTATTTAGCCTCAAAAAATTAAATTATTTAAATGTAAAAGGAAACAGTCTTCACGATTTGCCTGCCGAAATTGCAAGTTTAAAAAGTTTAACATCCTTGGATCTTGCCGATAACAAAATAACCTACATTTCTAAAGGAATTGGCAAATTGAAGAAATTGAAGTTTCTATATCTTTCCGGAAATAAGCTAACTGTTTTACCAAAAGAAATTGAAGCTTGCAAAGATCTTGAAGTTTTGGATTTGGGTAATAATCAACTTAGCTATGTGCCTGAAGGAATATCAAATCTTAAAAACCTGAAAACATTACTTTTAGGTTATAATCAAATAAATGAGCTGGATTTAAGTTCATTTCTTTTCAGCAATTTAACTACTCTAAATTTGGAATATAACCATCTTGTAACACTTCCAGAAAATTTTATAAATCTAAAAAATGTTGAAACAATTATACTCAAAAATAACAAGCTAAAAAGCTTGCCGGAAGAAATTACAAATTTTCAAAACTTAAGCCTTTTAATACTTTCTGATAATCAATTAAAAATATTGCCAAAAAATCTATCCAATCTTAAAAACTTGAAAACGCTGATTTTAAAAGGTAATCCAATTTCAAAAGAAGAGCAGGAGAGGATTATTAAAAATCTTCCAGACTGTAAAGTTTATTTTTAGTTTCCACGGTTTAAAAATGTTTCGAACAAACAGTCAATTTCAATAATAAGAATAGTTTTGTAATATTTATAACTAAATAATTAGTTTAAACTAATTATTTAGTTATATTTGAAAGCACAAACAATTTAAGATGAAACAACTAACAAAAGCCGAAGAGGATATAATGCAAATATTATGGCAACTGGGCGAGGCAAATGTTGCAACCGTTATCGAGCAGTTTCCAGAGCCAAAACCAGCTTACAATACAGTTTCAACCATTATTCGTATTTTGGAGAGTAAGGAATTTGTTGGTTATAGAAAGGAAGGTCGCGGGCATATTTATTTTCCGAAAATGATGAAACAGGAATACAGTAACCAAAGTATAAACAAACTTGTTGAAGGTTATTTTCAAGGTTCTTTTAAAAGTATGGTTTCCTTTTTTGTGAAGAAAAATGATATAAATATTACCGAACTTGAAATTATTTTAAAAGAGATTAACGCTAAAGAAGATGGCAAATGATACATTATCTCTTTCAAATAATCATTTTTCAGCTACTGTTTTTAGTAGTTTATGATGTCTTTCTGATGAAGGAAACATTCTTTAAAACAAACAGATTATATCTTTTGGGAACAAGTATTTTGAGCTTGCTTTTACCATTTTTCAAAATACCATTTCTTCGGGAAAGTCTTCCTTCAAAATTTTATATCGAGTTGCCGACTATTTTAATTGGTGAAACTTCAGCAACTCAAAAAAATGCGATTACACAACTTCCAGAAATTAGTTTACAAATTGCTCAAAGCTTTACAATTAGCGGTTTTATATTACTTTTCTATATTCTGGGTTTTACTGTTTTTTTACTCTTGTTTTTGAATAAAATTCGGCAAATTGTATCTTTTAAAAAGACGGCAATATTGAGAATTCAAGGTGAAATTGAGTACTACGAATTACCCAAAACGGATATTGCCTTTTCTTTTTTCAACACAATTTATATAGGTGAAAATCTTTCGGAAGAGAAAAGATCAAGCATTATACTTCACGAGAAAATACATATTAAACAAAAGCACAGTTTGGATTTATTGTGGTTTGAATTACTAAAAATCGTGTTTTGGTTTAATCCTCTGCATTATATCTATCAATCTCGTATTCGTTTATTGCACGAGTTTACGGCAGACGCAATGGTTATTGAGCAGCAAAACAAAAAGGAATATTACCAAAATCTACTTTCAGAAGTTTTTAACACGTCAACAATTTCTTTTACAAATACATTTTTCAATCAATCATTAATCAAAAAACGAATCATTATGTTACAAAAATCAAAATCCAGAAAAATCTTTCAATTAAAGTATTTACTGCTCATTCCGCTTGTTTTGAGTATGCTGTTTTATACGGCTTGTAGTGATGAAGCGAAAACAATAACAGAAACCGAAATGTCATCATCAGAATCTGAAGTTATGACCAAAATTAATGAGCTTTCAGAAGCTATTATGAAGAAAGGTACAATGACCGAAGAAGAGGAAAAGGCCTTAAGATTTTTGGTAACAGAAGCGGAACCTGGAGATAAGGTGTATACATCCGTTCAAGAATATTTGGATGCTGAACAAGAAAATACCGATGTTCCATTTGGTGTTATTGAGCAAGTTCCAGTTTTTCCTGGTTGCGAAGGTTTAAATAATGAAGATGCCAAAAACTGTATGAGTTCCAAAATTTCCGATTTAGTTGCAAAAAACTTCGATATCTCTATTGCGGAAAAGGAAGGTTTAACTGGAAAAATAAAGATTTATGTTCAGTTCAAAATAGATAAAGATGGTAATGTGGCAGATCTAAAGGCTCGAGCCCCTGAAAAAGTTTTAGAAAATGAAGCCAAACGCGTAATTTCACTTTTACCACAAATGAAACCAGGAGTGCAGAAAGGTGAAGCCGTCGGAGTACTTTATGCACTACCAATTCTTTTTGAAGTTAAGTAATTAGAAATCCTTCTAATTTTTATTTTAATTATCACAAAAGCCGAAGTTTAAAACGCTTCGGCTTTTTTATGGCTATATATACTTACTTAAAACAGTAACTTTACTTAGATTTGTGCGGTACAAATTGCTATTTTTACGCCAAATGTATAGGCTTTTACTTTTACTAATTATCTGCACGGTAAGCTCCTGCCAATTTTTTGAAACCGAAAAACTTTCAAAAGAATCTATCTATGAGGACGAATTAAAAACAATAGATTGGAGTGATGTTGATCAATATCCCGCTTTCGAAAACTGTAAAAACAAAATTGAAAAAGTAGAGCAAAAAGAATGTTTTACAAATACATTATCTTCAGCTATTTATGATGCAATAAACTTAGAAGGTTACGTAATGCATCAGGATATTAATGACACCGTTTTGCTTACAATGTTTGTTGAGAAAAGCGGAAAATTAAATATAGCGGAAATTAAAATGGATAGTCTTTCAAAAGCCACGTTTCCAAGATTGGATTCCATAATAAGGGCTAGAGTAGACAGTTTGAAAATAGTAAATCCTGCTTATAAAAGAGCAATACCCGTAAAAACTGAATTTAAACTTCCTATAATTTTATCTACCTCAAGTTTATAAAATGAATTTATATCCAAGTGTAAATTCTGTTGGAAATTCGTCATTACTATTTATTCCAATTGCTACAATATCATTGTAATTAAAAGTAATATAACCATTGCCAACCTTATAATCCGCACCAATACCAAAAGCTCCCGGCGCAGTAAAATCTCCGCCTTTTCGCTCTTCAACTATAGTTGTTGGGCCATCGGCGGGGCCGTTTTCAACTATGATGGTAACGTCTTTTTGGGCATATGTATAGGAAGCAAATTTTGCGTTTACATAAGCATCAAATTTTGGAGTTTGAATAAATTTCAATCTATAATTTAATGAAAATTGCAATGCTCTCAAATTGGTGTCGCCAGTTTCTAAAGTCTGTTTTGCACGTAAAACAAGTGCGTGACGCCTAAGGTTTACCGAGTCAAGCACCTCTATATCTACGCCTGCAATAGGACCGATGCCATTGTCATTTTTTGTTAAAAAAATATTATTACTAACACCAACAAATGCCCCAAGTCTAACTGTCACGTTTCTTTCACTCGCGGTACCCTTATCTTCACGGCTCCCAACATTCTCTTGGCTATGTAAAGTATTGAATGATAGATAAATAAATAAAAATATAAAACCTAATTTTGTCTTCATTCTTGTTAAATTGTGGCTGTTAAAGATAAATATTAATTAATAATTTATGTGTTGTTGTTAAATTTTCTTCCCTTCCAAATATAATTGCCTCTAAGGCTTGCAGCGGCAATATACGTAACTAAAAATGGATACATAATTACAGACTTTAAAAATGAAAAAACATCAAACTTCTTTTCAAAAAATCTAGCTGTGCAGGACAATACTAAAGCGTCCATTATAATTTTTAGCAAGGAAAATAAAAGTAAATATATTATTAGTTCCGTTTCGAATATGCAAGGAATCCACCCAAATAAGACAATCAAATTTGTAGCTGTGACTAATATACCTACTAGTTTTGAATAATAATTTTTAGTTTTTGATGTTTTTGAAGCCCATCTAATCCGTTGGTTTAAGATGTCTTTCCAAGATTTTTGACCATTTGTTTTTACAATCATTTCCCGGCTTTTTACAAATTTTACTGAATTAGGATATACTTTTAAAACCTTTTCCATCATAAAAATGTCATCACCGCTTGGAAGGTGATTATTACCTTCAAAGCCAGAAATTTCTTGAAAAACCGACTTTCGATATGCCAAATTTGCACCGTTACATAGCAAAGGTTTATGCAGTCCAAAGCTACCGATAGTAGCGGCTTGAAGACTAAAACCATCCAATTGTTGAAATTGCTGAAGAAATTCATTATTTGCTTTATACAAAACTGGTCCACAAACCATTTTTACGTTGTTCTTTTGAATAAAACTGTCTAAACTGTTTAACCAATTTAATGGAACTTCACAATCGGCATCGGTTGTGACAATCCATTCAAAATTGGAAATTTTTATTGCGTTTGTAATTGCATCTTTTTTTGGAGAATTGCTGAACCGTTGATTTTTCAAAATTTGAAAATCAAAGTTTTTTTCATTTTTCAGAGCTGAATGTAAACTTTCAATTAGAATTTTTTCTGAATTATCTTCAGAAGCATCATCAACAAAAATTACTTCAAATAAATGCCGAGGATATTCAATATTTTGAAGGGAAACAATAAGTTGTGGAATATTTTCAGCTTCATTCCGAAACGGAATAATTATCGAAAAACGATTAATTTCAGTTGAAGTTTCGGCTTTAAAATCCTTCATTTTTAAAAAACCATTCAAAAGCAAAAGCATGCAAATAATATAACTTCCGAATGTTATTGCGAAAACCCAAATCACACAGTTTCTGTTTTAAAGCGTAGAAAATATAAATTGAAAATCATCACTGAAAATAAAATGCATAAAAACCAAAGGGCAAAAACAGCGAAGATATATGCTAATTCCATAAAGTCAATTTCACCAAATAATTTAATTGTAAATGCAACTACGACTATGTTTAGTGTAGCAATTAGATATTGATTAGCTTTGCTTGCAGTTGCAATCATAACCGCTAAAATACGAATTCCATTCAACCAAAAAGATTTTGAAAACACAGAATAAATCTGAAAAAATTATATTGGGTATAGATCCGGGAACCACGATTATGGGTTTTGGGCTTATAAAAACAGCTGGAAATAAAATGGAATTTATTCAGTTAAATGAACTTTTGCTTAAAAAATATGATGATCATTATTTAAAACTAAAGCTGATTTTTGAAAGGACTATAGAACTTATTGATACCTTCAACCCGGACGAAATTGCTATTGAAGCTCCATTTTTTGGAAAGAACGTACAAAGTATGCTTAAGTTGGGAAGGGCACAAGGCGTTGCAATGGCAGCAGGACTTTCCCGCGAAATTCCAATAACAGAATATTCACCAAAAAAAATTAAAATGGCAATAACAGGTAATGGAAATGCTACAAAAGAGCAAGTTGCCAAGATGCTACAGAGCTTATTATCATTAAAGGAATTGCCAAAAAACTTAGACAGTACAGATGGTTTGGCAGCGGCAGTTTGTCATCATTACAACGCAGGAAAAGTTGAGGTAGGTAAAAACTATACCGGTTGGGCTGCATTTGTAAGTCAAAATGAAAAACGCGTAACCAAATAATTCATAATTCTGAATTTATATTTTAAATGAGCGGCATATATATTCACATACCTTTCTGCAAACAAGCTTGTCATTATTGCGACTTTCATTTTTCTACTTCTCTGAAGAAAAAAGACAAATTATTAGCAGCACTTTCCAAAGAATTATTTTTACGAAAAGATGAAGTTGTTGGTAAAGTTGAAACCATATATTTTGGTGGTGGAACGCCAAGTTTATTAACCAATGAAGAATTGGAAAATTTAATTATTCAGATTTATAATAATTTTGAAGTAATTGAGAATCCTGAAATTACATTAGAAGCAAATCCTGACGATTTAACAAAACAAAGAATTGAAGAATTATCAAAATCTTCAATTAACCGTCTAAGCATTGGTGTACAATCATTTTTTGAGTACGATTTAAAATTGATGAACCGCGCCCACAATGAGAAAGAAGCGTTGGATTGTATTGTTGAAGCACTAAAATATTTCGAAAATATAAGTATCGATTTAATATACGGCATTCCCGAAATGAGCAATGAAAGATGGCAGGAAAATCTTAAAATCGCTTTAGATTTAAACGTGCCACATTTATCTTGTTACGCATTGACGATTGAACCAAAAACCGCTTTAAAAACTTTTATTGAAAAAGGAATTATCCCGCCAATTGATGAAGATTTGGCAAAACAGCATTACGATACATTGGTTTTAATGAGTGAAAATGCCGGTTACGATAATTATGAGTTTTCAAATTTTAGCAAATCTGGATTTCATTCCCGAAATAATTCTGCTTACTGGGAAAGTAAACCGTACTTAGGCATTGGCCCATCCGCGCATAGTTATGACGGTACAAAACGTAGCTGGAACGTTGCCAATAATACAAAGTATATAAAGGAAATTGAAGTTGGCGTGCTACCGTCGGGAAGCGAAATTTTGTCCGAAAAGGATCGGTACAACGAATATATTATGACAGGGTTACGAACCAAAAAAGGTGTTTTGTTGGAAAATATTGAACGTAAATTTGGACGAAAATATGTGGATTATCTTTTAAAACAAGCTGAAAATAATCTGCGCGATGAATTTTTAATTCTGAAAAACGAAGTGCTAACCGTTTCTCGGGAAGGTAAATTTTTAAGCGATGGTATAGCAAGCGATTTATTTATGCTTTAATTACTATACACTCATTAATCTAATAACACTGCCCATCCTTTCAACTCTTTGTGGTTATTTTTACAACTAAGAAAAAGCCAAAAATAAAAATGGAAGCCACAATTCAACATAAAAATCAAACCCTTAAAATTGATCTTTCCAAACCGTTGGATATTTCAATTCCGCTACAGGCTTCTTCAGAAAATCCGATTGCTTGGTATCTTGAACAGCCAACAATAGAACCCGTAATAATGGACGATTGGATCGCAAGGGTTAGTGAAGGCGCTTCGGTTAATTTCAATAATATTTCCTTTAATCCGCACGCACATGGTACGCATACAGAATGTATTGGACATATTTCAGAAGAATTTCATGCTGTAAACGACACTTTGAAAACGTTCTTTTTTACAGCTGAAGTAATTTCAATACAACCAGAAAAAGTTGGCGAAGACGAAATTATTTCAAAAGAAAACATTCAAAAAACTTTAAATGGAAAAAAACCTGAAGCAATTGTAATTAGGACACTTCCAAATGATATAAGTAAAAAATTAAAAAAATGGTCTAATACTAATTGGCCTTTTCTGGATGAAAAGGCAGCTTTATTTCTAAGAAAAATTGGCGTTAAACATCTGTTGATAGATTTACCATCAGTTGACCAAGAAAAGGATGAAGGTAAACTTTTGGCGCATAAAGCATTTTGGAATTATCCTGAAAATTCCCGCCACGATTGTACAATTACAGAGTTAATTTTTGTTTCAGCTAAAATAAAAG
>JBBSOK010000016.1:0-34420 GCA_038259825.1 Flavobacteriales bacterium | reverse complement strand
ATCAGTGACTCTTGTGGGCTTCAGAAAGGAATATAATATTGAAAATTCTTCAGTCCATGTTAATTCTATAGCATCGGATAATGGGGATTTAATTTCACCAAAAGAAGTAACTAATGGTGATAAAGTGCCGTCCAATATCCTGAAGGTCAAAGAGTTGGAATTAGCTGATTAAATGTAATAATATTTCAACTTTTGAAAAATACCCTATTTGTATAAGGAAACTTTACAAATAGGGTATTTTTTATTATAACCTTTTTATCACGTTACGATATGTATAACACTGTAAAATTTTATTACCAATCAATTGGTCTATAATCCTTCAGAAATTTACCGCACCAATGTTTGCCGGAGTTTATTCCATCAAATAGAGGATCGAGCACTCTTGCCGCACCATCAACAATATCCAATGGTGGTTGAAAATCGTGTACTTCTTGTTTGTATTTTGAAAGTTCTGCTGGATCTTCATCGGTTACCCAACCTGTATCTACCGCATTCATATAAATTCCATCTTTTGCAAGTGATCCTGCAGCGGTGTGCGTTAACATATTTAACGCTGCTTTTGCCATATTGGTGTGCGGATGGCGGTCTTCTTTAAAGAATCGGTGAAACTTGCCTTCCATTGCCGATACATTAATTATGTGTTTTTGTCCCGTGTTTTCCTTTTTCATAATTTCCGAAAGACGATTGCATAAAACGAACGGAGCAACACTGTTCACCAATTGAACTTCAATCATCTCAGTAGTTTCAATCTCGCCTAATTTTAAGCGCCAGCTATTGGTTTTTCTTAAATCTACTTGTTGTAAATCTGCATCCAACTCGCCAACTGGAAAGACTTCTTGTGGTTTTAACGCATTATCAAAACTATATGGAATTTGCGACAATTTTGCCGAAGCGCTTAACCCAATTCCGGGTTCGGGACCGTGCCACGTTACGGGCATATTTTTGTTGCTAGATGCCTTTTGCCCTAATGAGCGTAATTCTGCAATACAGCTAAAATGATCCGTTAATAAGTCCGCTGCAAATTTTGGAAGTTCGCTATAACTTTTTTCCTCATTAGGCATTAAATGCGCATAAAATCCTGATGGTCTTCTAACGGTTTGCGCGGCGTTATTTATTAAAATGTCAAGCCTTTCGTACTTCTGCTCAATATAATTACAAAAAATCTCAACGCTTGGAATGTGTCGTAAATCTAAACCGTGAATATGTAGTCTGTGTCCCCAATCCGTAAAATCTTCTTCTTTTGAAAATCGTAATGCGCTGTCTACGGGAAAACGAGTTGTTGCTATAACCGTTGCGCCACCGCGTAAAAGCATTAACGAAATATGATAACCAATTTTTAATCGTGAACCAGTGATAATTGCAATTTGACCTTTAACTTCAGCATTTTGAAAGCGTTTGGCGTAGTTAAAATCTCCACAATCTTGGCACATTGTATCGTAAAAATGGTGTAATTGTGTAAACTCTACCTTGCAAACGTAGCAGTTTCTTGGTTTTTCAAGCTCTTTCAAATCTTTTTCTTGAATATCTGCCGCTGCCAATAGTTTTGGAGCTACAAATATTGAGGCTTCGCGCGCACTTCTAATACCAGTTTCTTTTCGGGCGTGCTTGTCTCGTGCGGCTTGTTTGCGTTTTTCGTTTTTCTTGGCGTCTTTTTTTCGCCTTGAAAATTCTTGGCGACTTGGCCTAGAAAGTTGACCTGCAGCTTTTATTAATGCCGTTCTCTTCTCCTTCGGAATATCAAAAATTTGATCTGTATCTTCAACTAAATTTTGAAGAATGGCAAGACAGTTTTCAATGTCAAGTTCGCTAACTTTTCCTTTTGTATTTACTTCTGTATTTCCTTTTTCTTCGGAAGTTTTCATTGCTTTCTTTTAAAAGCGCGAAGATACTGATATTGGAATTATCAACTAAAGCGAAGTTTCAGATTTTCCAAAGTTAAGTCCCCAATTTAAACCAATGGTTGTTAGGAGGTTGTCCGTTTTTTCAAAATCTTTGCCAAAACCACCAATAATGCTAATATCTTTGGTTATAGTAAAACGAATATTGCCAACGGAACGTTCGCCTTCATTATTACCAGATCTCGCAATAAATTCATAACCAAAACCAAATCTGCCAAATTCCAATTCTATCTTTCCTCCTACATCCGTATAATTTTCAGTGAAATATATTCCGTCCTCACTAATATTAAAACCGTCATTAATATATCTTGCTGTAAATAAAAGATTCATGTAGCTATTAAATTTACTCTTTGAGCCTTCGTTTAAAATCAAACTTCCTTCTGCCGTTAGCCACGCACCAAATCTATTTGCAGTGCCAGAATCGATATTATTCTCCTTAAATAATGCGCTATACCCAAGTGCACCATCTACTTTAAAAATAGGTTTTATGGTTTTTTGATAGGGTTTTAATAATTCATCAATCAATTGCTCATTTGCGGCAAAAAATCTTCGCATTCCTTCTTCGTCTTCATTCACTATTAATTCCGTTGGGATTTGTGGTATTTTCGTCATAGCTTCTTGTGCGGCAGCAGCATTATCAATTATTTTTCGCTTGTCATAAAATCTAAGAATGGTTGTCCGAAAACCAACGCTATAGGTTTTTTTACTTTCCTCAAAATCTATAAACTCTTTGTCAACAAACGCAAAACTGACAGTGGTTGTATTTAAACCACTAAATGGTTTTTGTGTTATTGTATTATCTTCGTTTTTTATAATACCCATATATTTAAAATATGAACGGTCGGTTTTTTTGTTTCCTATAAAATAGTAAGGAGCAACTTCTACAGAAATACTTTTTCCAAAATTGTCCAACGCATGTATTGCCAAGGCTTTTACATTTGTTGGCGTGTAAATTTGGGTTGGTGTTTCTTCAACAATTAAAAACGCAGGACTTGTATTATTAGTCATCGTGAAATCTGCCAAATTTATTTGTGCAAAGCTTTTAACGGCAATAAGAAATACGAAAATTAGAAGTTTTTTCACAGATTAGGTTTTGTAAATTTAACTAACAGGTTTGCTACAAAAAGATACGGTAAAACTTTAAGAATTTTTGGGCTAAAATCCATCACTTCGGTCCCTGAACTTAAATTAAAATTAATCTTAGTTTGTCTAATTATTCCATCAATATCGCCCACCATTACATTTCCCATCAGTGTTATTTTAAGCATTTTATCCGTTAACTTTTCTACAGCATTCAAGTCCTTAGAAAAATTTAATTGGCTACTTTTTGTAACTTCAACTTCGTCTAAATATAAAGCTGTCACAATTAACGCATCACTACTAATCTTTGCTGAAAATCTTACTTTATCATCTTTACCAATAGGAAATTTTTCCATAATAAAATGTTTATTTCTAATAAAAGTAGCCAATATTTTGTAAATACTTCAATCAAAATACATGCAAAGTATATTATTTAAAATACTGATTGTAAATAACTAACTATACTTTCACTAAATTTATGGTCTAACCAAATAGTATTTTTCATGCCTTCAACCAACAAAACCAGAACAACAGATGTTGATAAACCTATTATCAAAGAGAATTTCCTAATTATTTTTCTTGCATTTACCTTTTTATTACTGATTGTGGGAAGCTGTGTAAATATTCCCGGAATTATAGATTCTCCCGAGTTTCAACTAAAATTAGATCCTATTTGGGCAAAAGCTATTTTGAAGGAAAAAGGACAAATCAATTTTTACATTGCTTATTTTATTATTGAATTTTTATGGTATATAATGCTTTGTCTTGTGCTATTCATTTTTATTAATGCAAAGCATGTTAATTCTGAACTATTTTCAATTTCAGCCAATCAAAAGATTATTTTAAAAAGTGTTTTGGGCATTCTTTTAATAGGCATCTTCATTACAAATTCAATTGAAGTTTATAATTATCTTTTAAGATTTCAGTCTTTAGAAAGTGCTCATAATATAAAACTAGTTCTACTTGTTGTGGTTAGTTTCTGGTTGCTACTTGTTCTTATTTATGAATATTTTGAAAGCATTTTGCCAACTCTCATCAGCTTTTTACAGTCTGCAGCGTACAGTTTGATAATACTTGCTATTATTGGCTTTTTTCTACCAAAAGCGCCGCAAGTAAATAGCATAGTTGTAAATCTGTACGACAGTCCGATAAATTTTCTCGTTCTTTTATTAGTAGCGCCCATTTATGCAATTGCAATGGCGCATTACCCAAGTTATTTTAATATAGATGAAACCAAATTTTCTTGGTACAGTTCTGAACGTATAAAATTGTGGAAATTTTTACCCGTGCCAATAGTTATTTTTTATAAAAATGTAGACCCAGTATCCAAAAAAGATGTAGTAAAAAAACAAGATTGGCAAGATTCCAATTACCAAACTAACACTCCTGCTGCACCTAAACCCGAAATTAATGATGCTAATTATCAAAAAATAGATAAGTCGAAAAAAGGCGATAAACCAGTAATAAGCTACCTTAATTTTATGCTGCGCACATTGGGTATTTTATTTTTTGCGGCCCTTTTTTATATGGTTGGTTACACATCCCAAGTTAATTTTGATTGGCCTGTTTCCATTTCCCGTATAGGTATTTCATTACTTGGTATTTGTATTTATTTACTATTTTATTTGAGAAACAGAAAAACCGAATGGTTGGATAAACACTACGCTTTTTTAAATGAAAAGCTTCCAGATTTCTACGATGGCGATTATACTCCGCAAAGTCAGCAATTCCTAAATATAAATGAGGAAAATGATAATCCTAAATCTGAAGATCCTACTTCAAAGAAAAATACAAAAGATGACAGTATTTTTAGTATAAATAAATGGGTTTCAATATATCTTTTTATTTTTTCCGCTACGTTCCTATTGCACTTTCTACTATTTTTCAAATTATTTTTTATTGACTGTGCGGAATGTAGATATAACAACTTCAATGCGTTGCTAAGCTTAGTTTGTATAGCATTCCAAATGATAACCTTTGTTATTTTTAGAACCTTTAGGTCTGCACTTAAGTTTACACTTTACAATGTAAAAGATAAAGCAGTCCTAAATTCCTTTTACGTGCTTCGAAAGATTTTAGTAAAGAATGGAATTGATTCTGTTTCTAAATATGAAATTGATGAAAAGAGAGAAAAAATAACAGATTTTTTTAAAACTACAGATTTCCCTAGTAAAATTTCGAATTTAAAATTTTTCCGTTGGCTCCGTTTCGGCACCTTCAGCAACAATATTACCTATCTCCAAATTATGGCTTACATAGGCATTATCAACTTTATTTACTTAATTGTTATAAATATATTTACCAAAGCGGCTTTATTTTCCAATGCAATTTTAATAATTCTATCTTATTTGTTTTTTTATTATGGAGTAATATTGGTGTTGACGAAAGCTTTCATTTATTTCAATTATTCAAATGAAGAATTTGCGTTCAAAAAAAGAAAGAAATTCAATTTTAGTCTTACAATTATTGCCTTGGTTTTTATTGCACTAAATGTTTCAAAAGAAATATGGCGAAACGAACTTTTTACTTTGAAACTTATTGACAAGGATAATTCAAAAGAAGTATCTATAACGGACTATGTACAAAATTTACCAAAAGACCAAACAAGATATTATATTGGTTCCTACGGTGGCGGACTAAAGGCAAACGCTTGGACAATGACGGTGTTAAACCAGTTATATGAGAACGATACTAATTTCTTTAAAAAAGTTGTCTGTATTTCTGGAGTCTCAGGTGGTACTATGGGTTTAATCAATATGGCAGGTATTGTAAATTCTGAAAAAAACCCGCTAGACTGGCAACCCATAATAACAAAAATATCAACTTCAAATATTCTTGCTATAGATCTTTCACATATTCTGGGAAGGGATACTTTTTCGCATTTATTTGTTCCAGGTTTTAATTTACAAGGATATGATAGATCTTCTGTTGCAATGAATCAATATGCTCGGTTTACAAATAACATCGACGAAATTAATAATCCATCCGCATACCGAGTGTTTTGGAAAAAATTATATGAAAAGGAAGAGAAAGCTTTTCCTATTCTTATTTCAAACTCCACGAATGTTATCGGAAATCAAGGAATGGCGGTAAGTATAAGTACAAAAGAAGGATCGCCAGAAAATTCATTTTTATATCAAGGCGCTAATAATATCTTGGATATCTACACAAACAAGTATAAAAAAAATCCATTTATAGTGGAAGAAAAAACATTGAGCTATTATGATGCAGCTTCAACATCTAACCGTTTTCCCCTATTAAGTCCGGCAACAAAAATTGAAACAATTGGACATTTTAACGATGGTGGAATTTATGAAAACAGTGGTATGCTTTCAGCTTTTAAACTTTTTAGAGCAATAAATTGTGTTGAAGGTATTGATGAACTGGAAAATCTAAAACAGCGAAATGTTTTCATAAATATTGTAAACGATAAGAATGCTTATATAAAATATAAGGTTTCAGAAAATTTGAAAAACGGCATCAGTATTAATAAAATAAACGAAAATTCAGAAATTAATGCAATAATAGGCTCCATTTCTTCTACCGAAATGATGCCTATATTCATTAAAACTGAATTAGATAGATTAACAGATTATGAAAATATTGAATTTTATACCGTTTATCTACCACACAGATTTACGCCGGCAGATGTAAAAATGATTTATGGTAGCGATATAGAATTTGGCGAAGGTTTCAATTTAACATACGAAACCTTATATAATAAAGCCACAATTAATAATTTAAGTATTGAACAGTTGGTAACAAACAATTGCAAAAATGATGATGTACCAATAATTGAACCGCCAATGAGCCGCGTAATGGCGGTTGCTGCCTACGATTTTATGCTTCAAATGCGCAACCATCCATCTGTAAAATTTGCTTTGCAATCCATAATGGATAAAAATGATGACTCCAGTTTTTAATACATATTTGAAATTTTAACCGCCTTGCTCCCTAAGTACTAAATGTTTATTAAATATTTCGTACAATGAAAATAAGGTCGCAAATTTGTGTTATATTAAAACAACAAAACTATAATTATGAAAAATAAAAACGGATTATTAGCATTAATAGGAATAGGTGCAGGAGCTTTTGCTTGGTGGAAATATAGAAATATGACTCCAGAACAGAAAGCTGACCTTAAAGGAAAAGTAAATGACGCAGGAAACAAGATAAAAGGTAAATTTAACGATGCCGAATCTTCTATTTCCGATAAATATGATGACCTTAAAACAGCTGCAAAAAGAGAGTATGAAGATATGAAGAGCTAAAATGCTTTTAAATATTGAAATTAAAAATCCCAATTAAACTTGGGATTTTTTTTATTTAAATTTTAGTTAAATACCATATCGTGTCTAAACTTAATCATTGAAAAGGCTTCTTTTACTATGTTTAAATTTATTCTTAATTGAAAACTCAGTAAGATTTTTTTAGATTATGTATTATTAGTTTGTTTTTTTTGCAGTTTTAAAGCAATCTATTCTTAAAATTAAAATGCTGACTAGTAAATTATAAATTAGTACTATTTAAAATTTCCTCAATCCTCTTTTTATTGACTTCTAAAGCCTCAAAGTGAGGATCAGATCTTATAAAAATAAATTGTTTATCAGGCATTATGATTATTGAATTCCCGCACCTATAGCGTTGAGTAAAAATTAGATTAAAAAGTTTGTTGTCCTTGTCGATTATTATTTCATTATCCCAGTCTTTAATTTTATTAAAATTATCTCCAGATTCACGGAAATTAAATATAGAAATATTTGGTCTATCTTTTAATATCTTTTGCTTTCTCTGTTTCCGATCAGATATAACTTGCAAAATATATTTTTTACTTTGTTGGTCTAAATTGTTCCAACAACTTTCGTTATTATAGTCATATTTAATAAATAACGTATCCTGTAGACTAGATGATGTATTAGTTTCTAAAATTTTATTTAAACTATTAAATTGTAATTCGCTCAATTTTCCAATTAAGACTCTTTCTTTACTATCTGGTTTATACAATTTAGGATTGGAAACGCAGCTAAGATTTAAGGTCAAAAGAGTAAAAATAATAAGGAATTTATTGAAAAGTGTTTTCAAAAATTTATTTTTTAAAGGTTTGATAAAATTATTTACATTAATCCTTAAATTTAAGAATTCATATGTAATCTTCTCCTCCTTTTCCTCTTCAAAAAATAACGTATCGTAAAAAAGAATAAAACTAGAACCAATAAAAAACCTAAAATTGGAATAAATATAGAAAGTGCTGCCATTATGATTGATGCTCCAGTTTCTGCCGTGCTAACAACAGGATTTGCAATACCAGCCGTTGTGCCTGTTGATGCTAACCTAACAGCAGATGTTCCGCTACCGATTGCCGCAGCCGTTCCTCCGCCAGCAATTATTGCCAAAGTATAAGTAAATATTGGGTTTAAATCTCCTATTGTTGCTATTACAACAGCTGTGCCGGCAACTGTTGCTAAAGGAATTGCTATAAAATCTAGTGCATTGTCTACAAACGGAATATAATAACCAAAGGTTTCAACAATGGTGGCTGCAGATAATGTAATTACTGCAGTAATACTTCCCGCCCATTCCCAGGATTCATTCAGTGGAATTATATCGTAAAATGCTGCTAAGCTTAAAACCAACAAAGGTAAAAATACTCGAAAGCCTGTAGCTGCGGCCAGACCAATTCCAATAAAAATGCTTAAAACTATATCAAAAGCGCCCATGAGTTCTATTTCTTTATGTCCTGAAATTAGCAGTTAAATTCTCTAACTATTTTCAACAAAAAAATCATCTTTAAAACCAATCAAATATAGCTTTTCTTTTGCTCTTGTAATAGCAGTATATAGCCATCTTAAATAATCTATATTTACACCATCTGGCAAATAGGGTTGTTCTACAAAAACGGTATTCCACTGCCCTCCTTGGCTTTTGTGGCAGGTAATGGCGTAGGAAAATTTCACTTGTAACCCGTTAAAAAACTTATTGTTTTTTACAGCCAAAAACTTTTTATATTTCGATTTTTCATCAGCGTAATCCTTCATTACTTCTAAATAGAGTTGATTGGATTCTTCGTAGGAAAGTGATGGCGTTGTAGAGGTCAATGTATCCAATAATAAAACTGTTTCAAAAGGTTTCATTTTTGGATAATCTACCATTCTTATATTTACTTCAGCAAAACGGAATCCGTATAAATCCTTAATTCCATAAATTTCCAAGACTTCAATAATATCTCCATTGGCCACAAATCCCGCTTCGCTTGCGGGTTGTACCCAGAAATAATTATTCTTTACAACCATTAGATAATCTCCTGCCGCCAATTCAGCTTCTTGGAAAAGTATTCTGTTCCTTATACTTTCATTATAAAGATTTGCTCTTTTATTGGAGCGAACTATAATTACGGTTTCTTCATTCCCCAACTCGCTATAACTGTCGGCAATTGCATCCATAATTTCTTGACCATCTTGAGGTTTAATTACTTCGGGATAGTTTTTTTCGGATAATTTGAAACTTTCAAAAAAACCATCGTCAATGCAGTTTCGTATTGCCGTTGCATTAAATAATATACCGCTATCTTGCTGTTGGCGTACTACTTCATCCAATTCTAACGAAATAACTTCTTTATTATAGTTGTTCCGAAGAATATCTGCATCCAAAGCTGGACTAATTGATAAATGTACAGGCGGCAATTGGGCGGTATCACCAATAAGCAACAACTTGCAATTATGTCCAGAATAAATATATTGAATCAAATCATCCAACAAAGATCCATTTTCAAACAACTTGGAATCCTTATTAACATCTGGTATCATACTAGCTTCGTCTACAATAAATAGCGTGTTACGATGTTTATTATTTTGAAGTTTAAATGAAACGCCAGATTTTTCTGCTTTAGGGAAATATATTTTTTTGTGTATTGTGAAAGCCTCTTTATTACTATAATTGCTGATAACTTTTGCCGCCCTACCTGTTGGCGCCATTAAAATTGCTGTTCTTTTAGCTTTGCTTAAATTTTTAACCAAAGTTCCAACAATGGTAGTTTTTCCAGTACCGGCATACCCCTTTAACAAAAAGACTTCATTTTTGACTTCGCTTAAAATAAATTTTGCCAAAAGCTGCAGCGCTAAATCCTGCTTGTTTGTCGTTTTATGTGGAAAGGAATTTTTTAAAAAACTGAAATATTCGCCAACGTTCATCAAAAGTGCTTGTGTATTATGGTTTAAAGATAACTATGTTTTTTTCGCAATATACTTTTACGAACAAAAAAAAATTGTAGATTTGCGATAGACCTTAACATTAATAAATCTAATCTATAGTATAATGAAATTAATAATACAGTTAGTTCTTTGGGTAGCAATTGCTTTTTTAGCTTGGAAACTTTATTCCTCTATTATGGCACCCGTAAAATTTAATGAAGTAAAAGAAGCCCGTTATGGAAAGGTTATAGAAAAGTTGAAAGACATTCAATCTGCCCAATTGGCTTATAAAGAAATTAAAGGTGATTTTACAGGAAGCTATGATAGCTTAATTAATTTTGTTGAAACTGCTCAATTTGCAATAACTTCTAGAAAAGATACCAGCTATCCAGATAGAGTAAAAAATAAGGCTTATGGTCTTGACCCAGAAACAGGTGGATATATAATAGAAGCAATTGTTTCTGATACCTTAGGGTTTACGCCTGTTAAAGATTCATTATATGCAGGTACAGATAGGTACAAAAATATGATGAACGTAAATATAAACGGTACAGATCATAAAATTGATCTTGAAGCGGGAACTTTGAACAAAGGAGATGTTACCTACAAAGTTTTTGAAGCAAAAATTGCAAAGGATAAAATTTTGAGCGATTTAGATAAAGATCTTTTGAACCAAGAAAAACAAGTACTTTCTGTAGACGGCGTAAATGGTGAATATATTCAGGTAGGTTCAATGAACGATGTGAACACCGCAGGAAACTGGCCAAAAGTGTACGATTTCAAAAAAGAATAAAACCTTATACAATGAATAATAGACTGTCCGTTCAAATTTCTTTGAATGGACTTTCTTTTTTGGTGTCAGACCAGTTTAAAAAGGAAGTCTTTTATAAAGAAGTACATTTTACCGAAACCAAAACACCCGAAGAACTTCTAGAAGAGCTTGAAATCACTTTTGAAAATACCACAAGACTTTCAGAAAAATTTATAAATGTTTCAGTAGCGTATGATACACCTCTCTATACATTGGTACCTGCTACAATTTTTGACGAAAATAAAGCGAGCGATTATTTAAAATTCAATTCTAAAATTCTTGCAACAGATTTTATTGCAAACGAAAGTTTTAATAATGATGAAATTGTAACAGTTTACGTGCCGTTCGTCAATATAAATAACTTCTTTTTCGATCAATTTGGTTCCTTTAATTACTATCACTCAATTACACTTTTTACAGAGAAAATATTAAACATTGAAAAGGGAAACGACAATAAAAAAATATATCTTCAAGTTTCAGATGCAATGTTTCATTTAGTTGCGGTTAGTAATGGACAACTTAAACTTTGCAACACATACACATATAAAACAGCAGAAGATTTTTGCTATTATGCTCTTTTCACTATCGAACAATTACGCTATAATCCTGATAAAATTGAAGTGATTTTAAGTGGAAAAATAGATTTAGAAAGTGAATTGTATAAATTACTTTTCACGTACATCAGAAATATTTCGTTTTTAAATTCTGACGTTTCAAAAATCTCTACGGAAGCTGAAACGCATTATAACGTAATTTTAAAGGCAATAGAATAATGCGTATAATTTCAGGAATACATAAAGGAAGAAGACTTACCGCACCTAAAAAGTTGCCGGTAAGGCCAACAACAGATTTTGCAAAAGAAGCGTTATTCAATATACTTAGAAACACATATTATTTTGATGAATTATCCGTTTTGGACCTTTTTTCAGGTACAGGAAATATAAGTTTTGAATTTGCCTCGAGAGGAACCGAAAATATAACAGCCGTAGATTCAGATTCTGGCTGTGTAACATACATCACAAAAATTACCGAAGAATTAGAAATGCCAATATCTGTTGTAAAATCTGAAGTTCAACTATATTTGGAAAAAAATAACGGTAGTTTTGATATTATTTTTGGTGATCCGCCTTATGATTTTAGCATAGAAAAACTTACCGCTATTACTGAAACCATATTCAGTAAAAATATGGTTAAAGATGATGGACTCGTTATTTTAGAACACGCCTCTCAAACGGATTTATCTTCACTTTCAAACTTTGTAGAAGCTAGAAAATACGGAAGTTCTGTTTTTAGTTTTTTCGCCAACAAAGTAGAATCGAAAAACAATTAAATAAAAATAAAAAAAGCAGGCCTATAAGCCGGATTCTGTTTTGGTGTATTGCAACCAAACCTTACCATTTATCTAGACTCATTGTTACCAATAAGCTCAATCTGCCTACCCTCTTGCATTGGGCGGGAACCCTTAAGCGCAAGTTTACGTGGCATTTCACCGCATAGAGTTTACCTGGTTTCACTACAGCATTACCTGTACATACTTTCTGTTGCACTTGTCCTTTCCCGAAACAAGTTCGGGATGACGGCCGTTAGCCGCTATGCTTCCCTGTGGTGTCCGGACTTTCCTCCCTCCCAAAACTAGTTCGGGACGACGGTAAGGCGGCCTGCTTTCGCAAAAGTACGCCAATGTTAATAACTACCCGAAAACACTAATGTTTATTTTTTAATTAATTAACCTGCATTTCTATATTTGTGAAAGTGAATTGTTTCTGCTTATTACAGTCAAACTCCATTTAAAAGTCCTAAATGTTAGTGCTTTATAAATTTACTGCAAAAACAATTCTCGTTTTATAATATGGAAAACTTTATAGTATCTGCCCGTAAATACAGACCTACCGTTTTTAAAGACGTTGTGGGACAACAGGCAATTACTAAAACATTGGAAAGTGCCATAAGTAATAATCATTTGGCGCAAGCACTGCTGTTTACCGGTCCGCGAGGAGTTGGTAAAACTACCTGCGCGCGGATTTTGGCGAAAAAAATAAATGAAGACGGCACACAAAAGGAAGATGAAGACTTTGCTTTTAATATTTTCGAATTAGACGCAGCAAGCAATAATTCTGTAGACGACATCAGAAGTTTAATTGACCAAGTACGTATACCACCGCAGATTGGAAATTATAAGGTGTATATAATTGATGAGGTACATATGTTGTCCTCGGCAGCATTTAATGCTTTTCTGAAAACTTTAGAAGAACCGCCAAAACACGCTATCTTCATCCTTGCAACTACCGAAAAGCACAAAATAATTCCTACAATATTATCACGTTGCCAAATTTTTGATTTTAAAAGAATTACCGTTCAAGACATAAAAGGACAATTAGCTGAAGTGGCAACAGCAGAAAATATTAAAGCAGATGATGATGCTTTGCACATAATTGCCCAAAAAGCTGACGGTGCAATGCGCGATGCCTTATCAATTTTTGATCGTGTTGTAAGTTTTTCGGGTAGTCATTTAACCCGTGAGGCTGTAACGGAAAACTTAAACGTTTTAGATTACACCTACTATTTTGAAATGACCGATTTGCTGATTTCCAACAATATTCCTCAAACATTATTGGCATTTAATGATATTCTGTCAAAAGGTTTTGATGCGCATCATTTTATAATGGGGCTTGCCTCGCACTTTCGGGATTTATTAGTTTGCAAAAGCCAAGAAACAATTCAATTACTAGAGGTTGGCGAACAGGTAAAAACAATGTATTTTAAACAATCTCAAGAAGCAACACACTCCTTTTTAATGGACGGAATTGAACTTGCAAACACCTGTGATTTAAAATTTAAAGTAAGCCGCAATCAACGATTGTTGGTTGAACTATGTTTACTGCAATTAGCATCTCTTACAGCAAGGGACGAAAAAAAAAAGTCTGAACGTTTCGTAATTCCGCCATCTTATTTCAAAACTTTAGATAAGGAAACTCAATCTGTTGAAAAACAGATTTCTGAAAATAATAAATATCAAGAAAAACCAATTGATCTAGCTACTCATAATTCTAATGACGCTAAAAGTGAGGTCAGTCGAGTTGAAATAATTTCAGAAAAATCCTTAGCTGACAATAATCAAATTAAGGAAAATTCAGCCTCTGTAAATGTGGACACTGCAATTAATTCAGGAGTTGAACATGCTAATAAAGTTGAAACGGAAGAAACACCGCAACGTATTATAGAGCGACCTCAAATTTTGGCGGAGCGAAATGCGAAGAAAATTTCTGCTTTATCATTAAAAAGTATTCAAAAAAAGCAGGAATTAAAACAGGAGCAATTGGCAAATGCACCGGATTCCAAAAATCTGCCTAGTGATGATTTTACGGAAACCCAAATGCAAAAAGTTTGGGCCAATTACGCAAAACAGGTTGAAGAAGAAGGAAAATTTAATTTGCACTCACATCTTTCAATGGGAATACCTGCATTAGAGGGCAATAGCATAGTATTGGAATTTCCAAACAGTACTATAAAAGTTGAAGTAGAAAGAGCGAAACACAGTTTATTAGTCTATTTACGAGAAAAACTAAACAATTACGATATTGATCTTACTATTACCGTAAACGAAACCGTGATGAAGCGATACGCCTATACAGCAAAAGAAAAATTTGAAAAATTAAGAGAGAAAAATCCGCTGATTGATAAGCTTAGAAAGGATTTCGATTTAGAAATTTAAAAATCTTTAAAAGTGAAAAATCTGCATTCATAATCTAAAAATTTTAATTGAAAATGTTAGGCCTAAAACTACCAACAGACCCGAGATGGGTAAATATAGTAGAAAAAAATATAGAAGAAATTCTTACGGATCACGCGTATTGTGAGCAAAAAGCCGCTTCTACTGCGGTTTCTTTAATTGTAAGTTTTCCTGAATATACAGAGCTAGTGCAAGAAATGATTGCGCTTGTTAAAGAAGAAATGAGCCATTTTAAAATGGTTCACGATTTAATTTTAGAAAACGGTTGGGTTTTAGGAAGAGATAGAAAAGATGAATATGTTGGTAAACTAATTACATTTTTTCCAAAAGGCGGCAGCCGCACAACACAAATGGTGCATCGTCTTTTATATGCAGCATTAATTGAAGCCAGAAGTTGCGAGCGTTTTAGATTATTAAGCGAAGAATTAGAGGATAAAAAATTAGCCGATTTCTATAGAAGATTAATGGTTAGTGAGGCAAACCACTACACAATGTTTTTAGGATTTGCCAGACAATATGGTGACAGAAAAGAAGTTGACCAAAAATGGAACGACCTTTTACTTTTTGAAGCTGAAATTATGAAAGATTTGAGCAAGGCTGAAACTATGCACGGATAAATTTTAGAATCCAAAAATATTACAAATTCATTTCCAACCCTTCAGCAACCTTTTCATTGTAAAGACTTTTTATAATTCCATCTGAAAGTCCAATTTTTGGAACAAAGACGTTTTTTGCTTTACTCCATTTCATTGCTGAAAGATAGATTCTAGTAGCTGGAACAACCACATCTGCCCTATCTGGATTCATATCTAATTCGGTAATACGTTCTTCGTAAGAGAAGGATTTTATGTATTCATAGTAATTAGCAAGGTAAAAGTAACTTAAGGGCTTTCCAATTTTTTTGTTACTGCTTTTATAAATACTATTTATATTTCCGCCACTACCAATAAGTGATATTCGGGAATATTGTTTTGTGTTTTCCTTAATCCACTTTTCAACTTGCTGCCACATTGTATCTTCTACCATGTCGTTTAGGAGCCTTACTGTTCCAAGTTTAAAAGACTTTGAAATAATGTTTTGTCCATTTGCATATACAGTAAACTCTGTACTTCCTCCACCAACATCCACATATAAAAATGCTTTATCTCCTTCAACCAAATCAGTTAAATCCGTTGCGGATATTATTGAGGCTTCATCTTTTCCATCAATAATATTAATATTTATTCCTGCTTCCTTTTCGATTAATTCAGCTACTTCTTCTCCATTTTTGGCCTCACGCATTGCGGATGTTGCGCATGCCCTGTAACGGGTAACATTATGTGTTTTAATGAGCAATCTAAAGGCCGTCATAGCATCCAACATTCTGTCTATGCTTTGTTGGGAAATTTTGCCTTCTATAAAAACTTCAGCCCCCAAACGGATTGGAACGCGGACCAACGAAATTTTCTTAAACTTTGTAGGTTTATCTTTCTGCTCAATAACAGACGCTATTAGTAGTCTAATGGCATTACTACCAATATCTACAGCACCGTATTTTTCAATATTTATCAAGTTATTTTACTTCTAATTTATTTAAGTAATAATCGTACATCTTAAATTGCGATCTTATCTTTTCGTTATTGTTTCTCCTGTAAGCGTTATCGTTTTTACTGCTAATTACACGTGCTTTTACATTATCACTCCAACCAATTTCAAAGTTTTCCAGAATTTCCTTCTTTATATCTTCATCATAAATTGGGCAAGAAATTTCTACACGACTATCAAGATTTCTTCCCATAAAATCTGCCGAAGAAATGTAAATTTTTGTGTCCCCACCATTTTCAAAAATATATAACCGTGGATGTTCTAAATATTTTCCAACAATACTTATGGCTTCAATATTTTCGCTCATTCCTTTAACGCCAGGAATTAAGCAGCAAATTCCGCGAATAATTAACTTAATTTTTACACCTGCCCTACTTGCTTCATATAATTTATCAATCATCTTAAAGTCTGACAAACTATTCAATTTTAATTTTATACCACTTGGCAGCCCGAGTTTTTTATTCTTTATTTCGGTATCAATTAGGTTGTAGATAGCATTTCGAGTATAATGCGGAGAAACGATTAAATGTTTATATTTTTTAATTTTGTAGTTTACTTCAAAAAAATCAAAGACTTTATTCACTTCTTTACATATACGCTGGTCTGAAGTAAAAAGTGTGTAATCCGTATAAATCCTGGCAGTACTTTCATTAAAATTTCCAGTACTTAAAATTGCGTAACGCTTTATTTCATTGTCCTCAAGCCTTTCAATTATACAAGCTTTGCAATGCACTTTTAGGCCCTTAACGCCAAAAACTAGACGAACACCTTCACTTTGCAACTGCTCTGCATAGCCGATATTTGCTTGCTCGTCAAAACGTGCTTGAAGCTCTATTTGAACAGTTACATCTTTGCCGTTTTTCTTAGCGTTTATAAGCGAACTAGTTATATGTGAAATTTGAGCCAACCTATATATCGTAATTTTTATTCGTACCACTTTAGGGTCCAGTGCGGCTTCTCGAAGAAATTTTACAACATAACTAAAAGTTTGATATGGTGTATGTAATAAATAATCCTTGGTTGCAATCTTATCCAATAAACTACCATTTAAACTCAATCCTGGGATTGGCAATGGCTCTTTTGGTTCATACTGCAAATCTGGCCTTCCTAAACTTGGAAAGTCCATATAATCACGACGATTATGATACCGCCCGCCAGGAATGATACTGTCGGTTTTTTCAATTCCCATCTTATCCAATAAGAATTTTAGCGTTTGTTTATCTATATTTTTATCGTAAACAAAGCGGACTGGATCTCCTATACTTCTATCCTTTACACTTTTAGAAATTTTATCTATAAAGCTTCGGCTTAAATCGCTATCAATATCAAGTTCGGCATCGCGCGTAATTTTAATCATATAAGCAGAAATACTTTTATAATTAAAAATGCTGAAAATATTATTTAAACAATGTCTAATTAAATCATCGAGGATTATTATATATTGTTTTTCGCCTTCTTGTGGCAATACTACGAAACGGTCTACCGATTTTGGAATTTCAATTAGAGCGTATGTGTTTTTATTATCAAATTTTTCATCTTCGCTATTCATAATCATACGGACAGCAAGATATGCAGCGCTATCTTTTAGACTTGGAAATTGCTCCAATTCACTAATCATAATGGTTACCATGGCTGGACTTACCTTTCTTACGAAATAGTCTGATATAAATTTACTTTGCGCCGGAGAAACTTCACTTTCGTTAATTATGTAAATATTTTCCTTATGAAGCTCCTTCCTAATATTAGTTAATATGCGTAAACTGTGTGATTGTTGTGCTATTACTGTTTGGGTAATTTCTGCCAATAATTCTTTTGCCGAAATACCACCCAAAAAACTACGCCCTCCTTTTCCAGCATCAACAATTTTTTTTACTGTTGCGTATCTAACCTTAAAAAATTCATCAAGATTATTACTAAATATACCCAAAAAACGAAGTCTTTCAATTAAAGGAATCTTGCTATCATTGGCTTCTTGTAGCACACGTGCATTAAATTGAAGCCAGTTTAATTCCCTATTATTATATCGATTTTTGATGGTAGTGGTATGTGCTATTTTCTCTGTCATTATTTCAAATCTCTAGGAAAGATAGTTAATTTGGTTACACCGGTACTTATATTTTGCCAACTTGCAACATCAAAATCTATTTGAATAAATCCAGATGTTGGTACATTTTCAATAAACTCATTTCCTAACATATTGGCTATAAATGTAAAAGCGTGATTGTGTCCTACTATCATTGCAATATCCAAATCATCCGAAAGATTCTTGATGACGGCCATTACATTTTGTCCACTAAAATCATACAATTCGCTATTTGTACTAAAATCTATATCTGTAATTTTAAAAGCATCTTTAAAAAACGTAGCGGTCGATTTTGCTCTAACGGCATCACTAGAAATAATTTTATTTGGTTTTTTGCACGTTTCTGCTGCTTTTTCTGAAACGAGTTTGGCATCATTCACGCCACGCTCTTTAAGACCTCTTTGATGGTCTCCAACATTTTCGGACCAAGAAGATTTGGCGTGTCTTACCATATATAATGTTTTCATAGTTGTATTGTTAGTGGTTGATTGATGTTTAATGATTAATGGTTTAAATCTCGCTAAAACATTTTATGGCGCAAGTCTATCTATATTCCAAGTGCCATTAATATTTGTATATCTAATACGATCATGGAGGCGGCTTTTTCTTCCTTGCCAAAATTCAAATTCAATTGGCTTTACAAGATATCCACCCCAATTTTTAGGTTTTGGAATTTCTTGATTTTCATATTTAGCTTTCAAATCTCTTAAATTTTGCTCCAAAACTTCCCTGTTTTCAATCGTGCTACTTTGGCTACTCACGGCAGCCCCTAATTGACTTTCTCTTGGTCTTACATTAAAATAAGCCTCAGAATTTTCTTCCGAAGTTTTACTTACCATTCCTTTAATAAGTATCTGCCGCTGTAAGGCTGGCCAAAAGAATGAAATAGAAATTTTATTGTTTTGAGCTATAGCTTGTCCTTTTTCACTTTCGTAATTTGTGTAGAATGTAAATCCATCATCGCCAAATTCCTTTAACAAAACTACTCTGCCACGAGGAAAACCGTCTAAACCTATAGTTGAAACTGTCATAGCATTTATTTCTTCAACTGTTTTAGATGCTTCAACTTCATTAAACCATTTTTTAAATTGCTGAAAAGGACTAGAATCAACATCAGCTTTTGAAAGTTCACCTTTTTCATAGGATTTTCGGTACTCGTACAGATTTTTGTCCATATTAATTCTTTGAATGCAAGTTACGGGATTTAGTGAATTTTTGAAATACCAAGATATTAAATGTGTATTAAAATTATTTTGAAATGTTTTTTAAAATATTTGCATTATAAATTATTTAGAAAATAAATTCTTTACCGTCGGCCGCTAATTGCACGTTCGAAAAAATTTCTTGCGCTTCCCTTTTATAATCCTCAGTATTTTTATATCTGCCGCTAAAATGACCTAGTATTAGTGTTTCAACATTCGCCCTTTTTGCGATTGCTGCGGCTTCCTTGGCCGTACTATGCTTTGTTTTATCGCAAAGATGCTGATGCTCTTCTAAAAAAGTTGATTCATGATACAAAATTTTACAACCTTCAATTTGAGGAATAATTTGAGGAAAAAATGCAGTGTCACTGCAATAAGCATAACTCGGTGGAACATCCGGATCAAACGTTACATCCGTATTTTTTATTAATTTACCTTTTGTGTTTTCAACATCGCTACCTTGTTTAAGTTTAGCATAATAGCTAACATCTATCCTAGCCTCCCTTACTGCTTCAATATTTAATTTTCGTTCCCCAATCTTTTCTTTGAATAAGAAACCATTCGTATAAACTCTATGCTCCAAAGGAATTGATGAAACTGAAACCGAGTCATCTTCAAATAATAATTGAGGTTCTTTGCTCTCTAATTCATTAAAAAACATTGAAAACTTAGTATATGATTTTCCAAGTTTTAATTGAAGTAAAATAGCTTCTTTTATCCCTTTGGGACCGTAAATATGTAAATCTGCATCACGACCGATCAATGCAAATGTTGATATTAGCCCAACTAATCCAAAAAAATGATCACCGTGTAAGTGAGAAATAAAAATGTGTTTTATTCTTGAAAACTTAATGTGATACTTGCGCAACTGCATTTGTGTACCTTCTCCACAGTCAATTAAAAACAGATGTCCCTTAATTTCAAGAACTTGCGAACTTGGGTGAGCACCAATTTTTGGTGTGGCTGCATGACAGCCGAGAATAGTAAGTTTAAGCATATAAATTATAATCTATTATGATTGAAAATATAAGCAAAAACCGCTAATAATCGATACTTTTAAGCTTTAAGTTTTGCTAATTTATTGATAAGAAAATAATTGATTTTTGAATCTAAAAACCTAAATCTCTTTCAATTTCTTCCATTTCAATAATATCTTCTGCTTCCTGAAGTGTTGGTACAACTATCATTTCATACGGAACAACTTCAATATCTATCGAGTTGTTTACAAATACAAAAGACTGTTTTGTTTTTCTGTGAAGATTATTGGTTTTTACAAATAATAGTAAATCCTGAAGACTGAATTTAGTATACTTTAAAAGATTCAAAACTACATTTTGACCTTTATATTTTCTGGGAACTTGTGATTCTATAAATGAAGCGAAATCGACTATATCATCTTTTTCGTCTTCTAAAACCACAAAATTGTCGTGATTTTCAATTTTCATTATGCTGTATTTTTGATGCCAAAAGATAAATGACCGCCATACGGATGGCAACGCCGTTTTCTACTTGGTCTAATATTATTGCTTGTTTACTATCCGCTACATCGCTCGTAATTTCCACACCACGATTTATTGGGCCAGGATGCATTACGATAATTTCCTTATCCAAAGAATCTAAAATCTTTTTATTTACCCCAAATTGCTGGGTATATTCCCGAGTTGTTGGAAAATAACTAATGTCCATTCTTTCATTTTGAATACGAAGCATATTTGCTACATCGCACCAATTTAGAACCTTCTTTAAATCTGTTTCAACTTTTACACCAATACTTTCTATAAACTTGGGCAACAATGTTTTAGGCCCACAAACCTTAACTTCTGCTCCAAGCTTTTGTAAAGCAAAAATATTAGACAAAGCAACTCTTGAATGTAGAATATCTCCAACTATTGCAACCTTTTTACCCGCAAGACTTCCCAATTTTTCTCTAATTGAAAAGCAATCCAATAAAGCCTGTGTTGGGTGTTCATGAGCGCCGTCTCCAGCATTTATGATGCTTGCCTTTACATGTTTCGAAAGAAATACTCCGGCACCAGCATTTGGATGACGCATAACTACCATATCAACTTTCATTGAGAGGATATTATTTACGGTATCTATAAGCGTTTCCCCTTTTGAAACGGATGAGGACGATGCCGAAAAGTTTACAATATCTGCTGAAAGTCTTTTCTCGGCAAGTTCAAAAGATAAGCGGGTTCTGGTACTGTTTTCAAAAAAGAGATTGGCAATTGTTATATCGCGTAAGGATGGAACTTTTTTAATTGGCCGATTGATAACTTCTTTGAAATGATCGGCAGTTTCGAAGATTAGTTGAATATCATCTTCGGTTAAATCTTTAATTCCCAATAAGTGGTTTACACTTAATTCCATTTTTAATTTTTAACTAAATATACTGCGTCTTCCCCTTCGTTTTCCAACCAGCAAACTTTCACTTTTTCGTCATTAATTGCATCTACTTGTCTACCGCGATAATCTGGCTGAATTGGTAAATGGCGGCTAAAACGTCTATCAATTAGTGTAAGTAATTCAATTTCCAACGGTCTGCCGAAGCTCTGTATAGCTGTAAGAGCACTGCGTATGCTTCTTCCAGTGTATAAAACATCATCAATAAAAACTACTTTTTTATCTTCAACAATAAAATCTATTTTGGTTTTATTGGCTTCTAAAGTTTTATCACCTCTTCTAAAATCATCCCGATAAAATGTGATGTCCAAATATCCCAATCGTACTTTTTTTATATTGTACTCTTTTTCTAAAAGTGTTTTAAGCCTTTCAGCCAAAAATACACCTCTCGGCTGTATTCCAATTAAGACCGTATTTTCAAATGTATCGTGATTTTCAATTAGTTGGCAAGCTAAACGATTGAGCGCTATATTAATTTCAGTAGCATTTAATAATACTTTTTGGCTCATAGCAGACATTCGGTTTTACTTCCGAAGATATTTTTTGTTTAGATTTAGAATTACAAAAATAGGTTTTTTTTTGGAGGTTGGTTTATTTGAATTGGTAAATTGAAAAATAATGGAAATGCTTCCACTAATTTATATTTCAACAATCATATTTTCAATTGCCTCACGATACAAATCCTCATATAAAGGAACAATCCTTTCTGTGTCGTAAAGATTTGCAGCTTCTTTTGCCATTTTTTTAAATGAATTAAGGATTTCAGTATTTTCTAGAATTTTAATTGCGTTTTCAGACATTTCATCTACATTTCCAACGTCACTTAAAAAACCACTTTTTCCTTGAATATTCACTTCTGGCAAACCGCCTGTATTACTTGAAATTACTGGAACGCCGACTGCCATTGCTTCTAAAGCGGCCAAACCAAAACTTTCTTTTTCTGAAGGCAGTAAAAACAAATCGCTAAAACATAATATCTTATCTACTTCGTTACTGTTTCCTAAAAAGAGGACTTTGTTTTCAATTCCTTTTTTTCTGCACAAAGCCTCACACGATTCTCTTTCTGGGCCTTCGCCTACCATTATTAATTTTGATGGAATCTTTTTTTGGATTCTATCAAATATTTCAATTACATCTTTTACTCTTTTTACTTTTCTTAAGTTACTCACATGAGTAATAATACGCTCTTCTGGCAATGCCATTTGATTACGCTGGCAATCTGTGAAAGTATTGTCATATTTTGTTGTATCAATAAAGTTTGGAACAACGTGTATTTCCTTTGTAATTTCAAACAAACGTAAGGTATCATCCTTTAAACTTTGGGATACAGATGTAACAATATCACTTTCATTTATGCTAAACGTTACTGCCGGCTTGTAGAATGGATGGCTACCAACCAACGTAATATCGGTACCGTGCAGGGTCGTTACCATTGGAAGGAAAACATTTTCCTGCTCCAACATTTTCTTTGCCATATAACCTGCATATGCGTGCGGGATAGCATAATGCACATGTAAAACATCAATTTTATAAAGTTTTACCATATCTACAAGCTTGCTAGAAAGCGCAAGCTCGTAAGGCTGATAGTGAAATAATGGATATTCGGGAACTGTAACTTCGTGAAAGTGTATATTTTTTGAAAGCAATGCAAGCCTAACGGGTTGCTTATAAGTAATAAAATGAATTTCGTGTCCTCGCTCTGCCAATGCTGTACCTAATTCGGTAGCCACCACTCCACTGCCGCCAAATGTTGGATAACAAACTATGGCAATTTTCATTTTTTTATTATTATCTTCCATCTCAAATCTTTATTTGAAGGCACGATTTTAAATACTTTAATGTGCCTAAAACGTACTACAGTAATTTTTTTTCTTTTTCAATCGGATAATCTATCGCTTCGTAAATTGCTTCTTGAATACGGCTCCTTAAATCGCTTCTAATTAAATTTCTATTTTCGGCATCGGGAAAGGTTCGATTGCTTAAAAATACATAAACAATTTCTTCCTCAGGATCTGACCATGCAAAAGTGCCCGTAAAGCCACTATGGCCAAAGCTACTCATACTTACGCAACCGCAAGTTGGTCCGCTGTTTCCTAATTGAGGTTTGTCGAAACCAATACCACGCCTTACACCTTTATTGCAATACGTACAATCATTAAATTTATCAAAAGTTTCTGGACTGAAATAACGTTTGCCTCCATATAAACCTTTCCATAAATACATTTGCATTATTTTAGCTACATCGTTACTGTTGCTAAACAAACCTGCGTGACCGCTTACACCACCTAACATTGCTGCACCTTGATCGTGAACTGTACCTTGTACTTTTCCAAATCTAAAGGAATTATCCATTTCGGTTGGTGGAATATCATCTTTTGAAAATTTATCTAATGGTAAATATGTAGTAAAATTTGCACCCAAGGATTCGTAGAAATTATCTTGTACTAATTCCTCTAAAGATCTGTCATATTTTGCTTCCAAGTATTTCTTTAAAACATAATACGGTAAGTCACTATACAAATAGGAAAGTTTATTATTTAAATCACTATCTCTAATTATTTTAAAAATAGAATCTTGATAATCGCGACGCATAAATAAATCCTCCGTAACCTTTACGTTAAATTCTTTTGTGGGGACTTTTGAATAATATTTTGATGAAGGCTGTTTTGTTTCTGAATCCAATGTAGCAGTGTAAAAAGGAATCCAGGCCTTAAATCTTGCATAATGCGATAGCATATCTTTCAACGTAATGTTTGCCTTGTTGGAATTTTTATATTCCGGCAACATTTCTGAAAGCTTGCTATTTAAAGTAAGCTCCTTTTTATCAACCAATTGAATAATATTCGGTAAACTTGCCAGTATTTTTGTAAGCGAAGCTAAATCATAAACATCATTATCCTTTACCGCCACTTTTTGATCTTGCTCATGATATCCAAAATTTTTCTGATAAACAACCTTACCATTTCTTGCCACTAAAATTTGTGCACCAGGATACATATTATCTTTTATTCCAACTTCTGCAAGAGAATCTATTTTTTGAAGTTTATACGAATTCATCCCAACACTTTCAGGCGTTCCATACTGTAAGCGACGTAAAGATTTGGTTTGAAAACTTGTTTTAAGCGGTATTTCCTTACTTATGGTTACTGGTAAAATTCCTTTTGCTTCAAGTGCACCAAAAATGAGCTGGGCTGAAAGCTGTTGAGATACTTTACTATTTTGGTAGGACACTACAATTCCTTCAAAATTAGCTACCGTTTTTAAATCCAATAACGCATAAGGCCGGGCAAAAATATCTAAGATAACTGTATTTGTCCTAGCAATTTCATAAAGCCAAACTAATTCATTATCTGATAATTTATAGTCTTTCCACGGGGTTTCATTGCTTTTATGAAAACCAGCAATTACATAATTGTATTGTTTTAATTTTGTAATGTAATCATCAAGACTTGTAGCTTTAACCCAATCTACCTTTCCATATTTACGAAGTTGCTCCAAAAAGTCCTCTCCACTATCATCACCAAAATTCACATAGGCAATTTTTTTAGTCTGTAAATCTTTTATTGGCAGGATCGCTCTATCGTTTTTAACAACAGTTAGGGCATTTGCCATTGCTTCTTCATAAACTTCATCATCTATTACGGTATTTAAATCTTGAAATAAATAAGCAGTTTCAACAAATTTTGGCTTGTTTAATCCTACTTTATATTTTGCATATAAAATCTTTTTTACTGAGCGGGCCAATCTTTCTTCCGTAATTCTGCCATCGTTAAAAGCGTCTACCATAATTTGGTGAGCTTTTGGAATATCCTCAGAAATTAATAGCAAATCATTACCTGCTAAAAAGGCAGCAAGATCTATTTCGCCTGGAGATTTAAAATTTGAGGCGCCTTTCATATTTAAAGCATCAGTAAATGTTAGGCCGTTGAAGCCTAATTCTTTGTTCAGTAAATCATTAATTACTTTATATGAGAGTGATGTAGGCAAATTTAATTGCTCTTCAAGTGAAGGTACATTTAAGTGCGCAACCATCACTCCGCTTAAACCTTCAGCAATCATACGTTTGTACGGAAATAATTCCACCGTATCTAATCTATTCTTCGTAAAATCGACGGTTGGTAATGTTTTATGAGAATCTAATTCCGTATCGCCGTGACCTGGAAAATGTTTGGCTGTACCCAAAATTCCTGCTTTTTGCATTCCTTTTAAAAAGGCTACAGCTTTTTCAGTTACATTATCCCTGTCTTCCCCAAAACTGCGATTGCCAATTATCGGATTGTTTGGATTTGTATTAATATCAACTACTGGTGCGAAATTGAAGTTAACGCCCAAACGCTTGCAATGTTCACCAATACGTTCTCCTACTTTTTCAACTATTTTATTATCTGCTATAGCTCCCAGTGTCATATTCCAAGGATAAGCGAATGTTGAGTCTAAACGCATTGCCAATCCCCACTCTGCATCCATCCCTATAAGCATTGGTATTTTAGAGCGTTTTTGATATTCGTTAGTTAATTTTGCTTGTCTATTTGGACCACCTTTCGAGAAGATAATTCCACCAATATGATATTTATCAATTAAGTCATTGATTTGATCTGTTTTAGATTTTGGATCTTTTGAAAAAACATCGGTAATAAATAATTGACCAATTTTTTCTTCCAAAGTCATTTTTTCAAAAATACTATCTACCCATTTTCTTTGATTTTTAAAATCTTCTTTAACAATTAACGGATTTACCTTTTGGGCAAACATTGAAATTGACAAAAATGAAAATATAATTAGGGCAAAGTTGAATTTCATACTGAAGTTTATTCGCTGAAAGCTTTATTTATATACGGTTTGAAGGAAGAAAAGGTTTTATTGTAATGAATGAACGCATTTAAATTGATTTAATTTTATTGCGCTTTCAAAAATCTATTATGCCAACTATCACTGGCCGGCACTTCCCAACTTTCAAGAAATTCCTCTTTAGTATTTACAAGATTATTAAACACAACTGTATTGGCCGATACTGATCGATCTTTGGCCATTTTCCTAAAATCTGCAAGTGGTTTGTAGGCTATAAATTCACCAACATAAAAAGTTACGTTCATTTTATCCATTAAATCCAAATCCATCTTCTTTTCTAAAGATTGAATGAAATGAACCGAAGCATCTATACTACAGCCTGAAGCTGATGCATTTTCCTGGTTTAAACCAAAGATTATAAAACGATTATATTTAATAAGGTAGCCAGCTTCAAGATTTGCGCCGTGAGCCGTCCATTTTTCAAGAAAACTTTCTATTTCAGGAATGATTGATTGTACTTCGTCATAACTCATTTTACGATTGGACTGATAAATCCATACGCGTGAATCATTTGGAAGGTTATTAAAATCTGCTAGCATTTTCTTTCGTTATTTTTAATAATTTGTTTCCTAATGTGTATTCTTCAAAATTTATATTTACTAATATATAAGTTTTTGAAGTTTAATAGGTTTCAATAATCTATAAATCGTGGGCATTTGCAATCATTTCTGCCACGTCCATAACTTGAACATTATCTTCTGCATGCTTTGCCTTTACTCCATCAGTCATCATTGTGTTGCAAAATGGACAACCAGCTGCAATAATTTCTGGTTTTATCTCTAATGCTTCTTCAACACGTTCAATATTTACTTCTTTATTGCCAGGCTCAGCATCCTTAAACATTTGTGCTCCACCTGCGCCACAGCAAAGTCCGCGGGTTTTGCATCGTTTCATTTCAACCAGTTCAACCTCTAATTTTTGAAGTAATTCGCGAGGTGCTTCATATTCTCCGTTGGCTCTTCCTAAATAACAAGGATCGTGAAACGTAATTTTCTTGCCTTTAAATTTTCCACCTTCAACTTTTAATCTGCCTTCTTCCAAAAGGGATTTTAAGAATTGTGTGTGGTGCACCACTTCATAATTTCCGCCCAATTCGGGATATTCATTTTTGATAGTATTGAAGCAATGTGGGCAAGCTGTAACAATTTTTTTAACATCATATGCATTAAGCACTTCAATGTTTCCCATTGCCTGCATTTGAAAAAGAAACTCGTTACCAGCACGTTTTGCAGGATCGCCCGTACAGCTTTCTTCTGTTCCTAAAACTGCAAACTCTATTTTAGCTTCGTTTAAAATCCTTACAAAGGCTTTTGTGATCTTTTTTGCTCTATCATCAAAACTACCAGCGCAACCAACCCAAAATAAAACTTCAGGTGATTTACCTTCTGCCATATATTCAGCCATTGTGGGTACTCTTAGTCCTTCAGCCATAATTTTTTATTTTTAATTTAATCCTTGAAAACTTCAATGGTTACTTCTTTTTCTACCAATTCGGTAAATTTACCTTTATATCGGGTTGCTTTTACCAAATGGTTATCTATCCAATGGTAATTTCCGCCTCGTGGTTTTCCCATTAATAATGAGTGATAATTAAAGCCATGTTTTTTAAGCCACGTTTCTGTATTTTCTCTATGTTGTTCGGTTCTTGATGTAAAAAAGCATATAAGATGCCCTTCATCAAACCATTGATTACACGTTTTAAGAGCGTCTGGATAAACTGCTGCAGTTAGCATTCTTTCTGGTTCTTCATTTGGAATATCGTCGCAAATTGTACCGTCTATATCAATCAAATAATTTTTTACACCTTTTGGTAAAACTGGGCTTACGTGCGCACCAGCTTCAACCTTTTTGTGTAATAATTTTTCAGCTTCCTCTTTGTTCATTTTCGGTTGTTTATTTATAATTCTCGTTGGAAAGTTGCTTATTTCTATTTTTTTATTTTATCTAAAAATAAATTTTATATGGAAAAAATAAAAACTAGAATTGCTTTAAACGAATTGGTTTATTAATTTTCGTTTTTCCAATTAAGTCTATCTTGCTGATTATAAGGCCAAGGAGCACCATTATTCTCAATATTAGTCATTGCACCATTGAGTTCTGTTGGCGCAGCACTTTGCTCCATAACTAAATATTGACGCATATCCATAATTATACTTAATGGATCAATACTAACAGGACAAGCTTGAACACAAGCGTTGCAGGACGTGCAAGCCCAAAGTTCTTCTCTTGTAATATAATCGTCTAATAATTGCTTGCCGTCTGGTATAAACTCTCCGTTCTTATTTATGTTTTTACCAATTTCCTCCAACCTGTCCCGAGTGTCCATCATTATCTTTCGCGGAGAAAGTTTTTTCCCTGTTATGTTAGCTGGACATTCACTCGTACAACGCCCACATTCTGTGCAGGTATAAGCATTTAGTAATTGGATTTGGTCCAAATCCATTACATCACTCGCTCCAAATTTTGCAGGTGCTTCTGCTCCTTCAGCTGGCGCGGCGTAAGGGTCTGCTGAAGGATCCATCATTAACTTCACCTCGTTTGTAACGGCTTCAAGGTTTTTAAATTTTCCTTGAGGTACAACCTTTCCAAAGTATACATTTGGAAATGCAAGCATAATATGGAGATGCTTTGAATAGTATAAATAGTTTAAAAAGATAAGAATACCGACAATATGCAACCACCAAGCGCTTCTTTCAACTAGAATTAAGCTGCTTTCTGATAATCCTTGAAAAATAGGAACTAAATACTGACTTATTGGATAAGAACCTGCTTTTACATAATGATCAGCATTTAAAAACTGTAATTGTTGATCTGCAGCATTCATTGTTAAGAAAAGTATCATCAAAACAACTTCAAAATACAGAATGATGTTTCCATCATTTTTTGGCCAACCTTTCATTTCATTTGCCCAAAATCTTTTTAACTTTTGAACATTTCTTCTCGTCCAAAATAAAATAACGCTTACTAAAACCAAAAAAGCCAAAATTTCAAAAGAAGCTATTAAGAAGTTGTAAATAGAAGCTGGTAATACCGTTGAAAAAATACGGTGCGTTCCAAAAATACCGTCTATTATAATTTCTAGAACTTCTATATTTATAATTACGAACCCTACATAAACTATAACGTGAAGCAAGCCAGGAATTATTCTCGTAACCATTTTTGATTGTCCGAGCGCGATTTTAAAAACATTGCCCCAACGTTGTCCTACATAATTACTGGCATCAACTTTATGGCCTAGTTTAATATTGCGTATAATCTTACGTATATTAACGGTAAAGTAGCCCACGCCTGCGGCAAGGACGATTAAAAATAAAATGTTTGGAATGTATTGCATGGAATAAATTAAAGCATACTATCTTTTGGCTTTTCGTAAGGTTTTGCCTTTTTGCCAAAAATTGAAATATTTACGTATCGTTTTGGATTTAATTTTAAGTCTTGTATAAGTTCTTCAGCCTGTTTTGTAGCGGCTTCCAGGTTATTATACATAGCATCATCTTTAAGTAACTTGCCCATTGTGCCATCGCCATTTTCTAAGCCGACTGCCAATTTATTGAATTTGTCTACTACATTTTGAAGATCCGCAACAAGTTTACCTGTTTCAAGCTGTGACAAGGAATCTGAAAGTTTTGCAAAATTTTCTGCTGTAACATCCAAATTTGTGAACGTTCTGTCTAACTTTTGATTGTTATTAGCTAATATGCCGTTCAATTTATCAGAAACACCTGAAAATGAATTTAGCGTTTTATTTAAATTTTCAATTGCATCTTTTAGATTTTCCCTAGTTCTTTCATCAACAATGTCGGTAAAACTTAATAATAATGTATCTACTGTAGCCAACGTATTATTTACTTTTTTTTCGAGTGGTCCTAATGCTTTCGTAACTGCGGAAAGCATGCTATCTTCTATATCTCCATTTAAAGTGTCACCACTTTGCGCTAGATTTGACCGATCATATTCAGGAAAAATTCCTAAAGATTTTCCACCTATTAATCCACTTGAGTAAATTCGAACCGTGCTATTCTTGGAAAATTCGAAATCGTCTTCCAAAGAAAATTTTACTATCAAGCCTCCTTTTTGGTTTGCAAACTCAATATCTTGAACTTTTCCAACGGTTAGACCATTAATCGTAACAGCGGCAGATTTTGCCAAACCTTCAACATTATCATATTTTACATAAAACGTTCTGGTTTTCTCTAAAAGATTAGTGCCTTTTAAATAACTATAACCAAAAATGAACAATAGAATCGCACCAAGTGCGAGTATTCCGGTTTTTACTTCTCTAGATAACTTCAAGGAATATTTTTTTTTAGAATTGCGACAAATTTAAGTGATAAATATAAAGAATGCCCACTAATTACCTTTTGTTTTTAACACTTCTGCTACTGGTATTTTGTTCCCTTTTTTAAATGCAACAACAAATGCAGCGGTATATCCTTTTTCCTGGGCGTACTTTTTCATTAATTCAATCTCGTTATAATCTGATGTATTACCGTAGTAATATTTGTAGAGTCCATCTTCTTTTTCCCTATCTGTATCCTGCAGACCTTTAAAATTTTGCGGTTTTGTATCAATTTTCCTTGAACTTGCAGCAAGTTGAACTTTGAAGGTTACATCTTCAAAAATTTCTTTCGGTGCTTCTTCAATTGCTTTTTTAATTTCCTCTTTCGTAATTATTGGATTTTGAGATTCTGGAGTTGCGTTGGAAATGTTCTTTTTATAGGATAAAATTCCATTCGCAATTTCTTTAGCTAGTTCTGCTCTTCCTTTTGTTGAGTTTACATAAGGTCCTTCAGTATTATTGGTTAAAAAACCCAATTCAACTAAAACACTTGGCATATAAGAACTGTGCAAAACCCAAAATGGCGCCGAACGAACACTTCTATCTTTTCGTTTTAAATTATTAACCATATTATTTTGAATAAGCCCCGCAAGTAAAATACTCTGGTCCAAATATTCTTCCGCCATTAGGGAAAGACCGATTAAAGATTCCGGAGAATTTGGGTCGAAACCTGCATATTTTTCCTCATAATTGTCTTCCAAGAAAATAACTTCGTTCTCCTTTTTTGCGGTTTCAAGATTTTTACCCGACTTATCAACCCCCATAACAAATGTTCCTATTCCAAAAGCTTGAGAATTATGAGAATCGCAATGGATAGAAACAAAAATATCCGCATCTACTTCATTCGCAATTGGTCCGCGCCTGTTTAAATCTATGAAAACATCTGTTTTTCGGGTGTAAACAACTTTAATATCCTTGTGTGCCTCTAGTAGTTTTCCAACTTGAAGAGTAACATCCAAAACAATATCTTTTTCAAAAAAACCATTTCCCCTATTGCCGCTATCATGCCCGCCATGACCGGCATCCAGCACTACAATGAATGGTTTAGCCTGTTCCTTTTCGGAATTGACAAATGATGAGAAAACAATAAAAAAAGCCATAGAAAATGACAATAGAATTATTTTGCTGCTTTTAAGAGATGTAAAAAATTTATTCTTCTTCATATACACTATAACGCATTAATACGTTCTTATTTTAAAATTTCATTTTATAAAAAGATAGCCAAAAAAATATGCTTAGTTTTGACATTTCAAAAACTAAGCCAAAATTAGTAAATAAAAGCGTGGTCGCATTGCATAAACAAAGGCATTACTTAACAATCTTTTTAACAATTCTGCTTTTTAGCAGCTCTTTGTTATATGCTCAAGATCCTCCAACAAAAACGGATGTAGTATTTCCTGCAACACAGAAAATTGACACTCTTACGGTTAATGTAAAAGAACAAATCGAAGAAATTTCCGAGATTGCCCAAGACACTGTAAAGACAGATAGCATAAAAGCCGAAAAAGAATTTTTGACAGATGTTGTTGAATATTACGGTGAAGATTATGTGTTCTTAAACAAAAAGGAAAGCAAGGTATATATGTATAATAACGCCTACATTATTTATGGCGATATGAAAATAAATGCCGGTCTTATAATTTTAGATTATAATAAGAAAGAAGTTTATGCAAAAGGGATTGATAGTGCCGGAACTTACTCACAATTACCCGTTTTTGTTCAAGCTACTAATACGGTGAACCCTGATAGTATTCGTTTTAATTTTGATAGTAAAAAGGCATTGATTTATAATTCCCGGACAGAACAAAATGGTTTTAATGTTTTGGCTCAGGTTACCAAAAAAGAGAATGATTCGGTTTATTTTCTTCGAAATGTAAGATTTACAACTTCAAAAAATATTGACGATCCGGAATATTATTTTTACACCCGAAAAGCAAAGTTTGTACCTAAAAAGAAAATTGTTACCGGTTTAACCAATATGTATATTGCAGATGTGCCTACCCCAATTGGACTGCCGTTTGCATATTTCCCTTTAACTGAAGAACGTACTTCAGGCTTTATTTTACCAAGTCCCGGGCAAGAAAATAATCGCGGGTTCTTTTTTCAAAACGGTGGCTATTATTTTGCAATAAACGATTATTTAGATTTAACGGTACTTGGCGATTATTACACAAATGGCAGTTTTGGTTTTCGAACAGAATCTAGCTACGTTGTTAGGTATAAATTTAGAGGAAACTTAAGTTTTAGGTATGAAAACCTGATAAATGAAGAACGTGGTTTTCCAAACTTTACCCAAAGTTCTGTTTATAACCTACGTTGGAACCATACCCAAGACGCTAAAAGCAATCCAAGTTCTCGCTTTTCAGCATCTGTTAATTTAGGTAGTAGTAGATATTTCCGGGAATCTATAAACCAAACAAACAATGCAAGTGCTTTGGTAAATAATTTAAGTTCATCTGTGTCATATTCCAAAACTTTTGAAGGAGAACCACAAGTAAATACAACAGTTGCTTTAACACATTCGCAAAATTCGCAGACACAACAAATAACTATGTCTTTGCCAAACCTAAATACAAGTGTTTCCCGTGTATTTCCCTTTGCGCCTAGCACAGGCACAAAAAAGGGAATTCTTGAAAATATAAACTTTCAATATGACCTTACCGCACAAAACCAAATAAACACTGTAGATAGTTTATTTTTTAAACCTGAAATGTTTCGAGACGCACAAATTGGTGCACAACACAATATTCCAATTAGCACCAATTTTAAAATCTTTAATTATTTAAGTGCTTCGGCAGGAACAAATTATCGCGAAACGTGGGTGCTAAGGACATTTAACCAAAGATTTCAAGAACCGGTTAATAATACGCCTGGCAGAGTAATTAGGGATACAGTTCCCGGCTTTGACAGTTATAGAACTTACAATTTTTCTACCAGCTTAGGGACAACGGTTTACGGACTTTTTAATTTGGGAGAAGATAAAAAGCTTCAAGCTATTCGGCATGTAATGAGGCCTTCGATTAGTTATAATATAAATCCTGGCTTTAACCAATATTATGATACCTATCAAGTTCCCGTTTCGGCAGACCCGGAAATTAATAGAGAGTTTGTAGAATACTCACGCTTTGAAGGAACATTGTATGGCGCGCCGAGCAATACATACTCTAGCAATATTGGTTTTAATTTAAGTAATACACTTGAAGCAAAAGTTAGAGATAGCGATACAACCAAAGTAGAACCAAAGAAAATAATTCT
>JBBSOK010000015.1:0-35299 GCA_038259825.1 Flavobacteriales bacterium | reverse complement strand
CACTTTTGGACAACCACCACCGTTTAGCAATGGTCCGCGAAGCTATTGAAGATTATCCAAAGTTAAAAGATAGTAATATCGAATTTGGACTTCCACAGCCTAATTACACTGTAAATACACTAGCATATTTAGAAGAAAAATATCCAAGAAAAAATTTCAGTTTGATAATGGGAGAAGACAATCTGAAAAATTTGCATAAGTGGAAAAATTACGAACAAATTCTTCAGCAGTATTCAATATATGTTTATCCACGCATTTCGGAAGGTGAAGTCGAAACACAGTTTGAAAACCAACCAAACATTATAAAAGTTGATGCGCCGATTATTGAAATTTCTTCAACTTTTATTAGAAATTCGATTAAAAAAGGAAAAAATATTAGACCGATGCTTCCGGAGAGAGTCTGGAAATATATTGACGAAATGAATTTTTACAAATAAAAAAACTGCCCCACTAATTAACACCCGTGGGGCAGTTCCAACTAAATAACCAACCAAAAAATTATAAAACCGTATTCAAAAATAGAAGGCTTTTTAGCTCCTAAAATTTTTGAATTCTGTCTTAAAATATAAACGGTTTCATTGCCACTACATTGCTTCTTCGATTCATAATGTCTTGTTAAATTTCAAAAAGGGCCATTTATACTTAAGTTTTGCAGTTGTTTGGGACAATTCAGTAAAAAATTTACTTACATTTAAATTTTAAATATCAAATAAATGCAGGAAAAACCAACCTTTGCCGTCTTTGGAGGCGGTAGCTGGGCAACGGCAATTGTAAAAATGCTTTGCGAAAATCTAGATACCGTTTGCTGGTACATGCGCAGTACTTATAGTGTTGAACATATTAAACGAGAGCAACACAATCCAAGTTATTTGAGCTCTGTTGAATTCAATTTGGATCAACTAAAACTTACAAACGACATAAATGAAGCCGTTGAATATGCAGATTATTTAATATTTGTAATTCCATCTGCATTTTTGCATAGAGAACTTGAAAAACTGACAGCTTCTTTGGAAGATAAAGTTGTTTTTTCTGCAATTAAAGGAATTGTTCCCGAAACCAGTTTAATTGTTGGCGATCATTTTAATACCCACTACAAAGTTCCATTTAATAACATAGGCGTAATTTCTGGACCTTGCCACGCAGAAGAAGTTGCTCTAGAAAGACTTTCCTACCTAACAATAGCTTCAGCAGATGAGGCTAAAGCACAGATTGTTGCAAATAATCTTAGTAGCGATTATATAAAATGTACGGTTAGCGATGACGTTTTAGGTACCGAATATGCCGCAATGCTCAAAAATATTTACGCCATTGCCGCTGGTATTGCGCACGGTTTGGGATACGGAGACAATTTTCAGAGCGTTTTGATGAGCAACGCAATTCGGGAAATGAAAAAGTATGTGAAAAAGGTACACAAAATGAAACGTGACATTAACGATTCCGCCTACTTGGGAGATTTGTTAGTTACAGGTTATTCCGTTTTTAGCCGAAATAGATTATTTGGTAATATGATTGGCAAAGGCTATACGGTAAAAAGTGCGCAACTTGAAATGAGCATGATTGCTGAAGGATATTACGCTACAAAAAGCGCTTATAATCTGAACCAGAAAAAGGAAAAGAAAAAGGCCAAAACACCTATTATTGATGCTGTTTATGAGATTTTGTACGAAAATAAAGATCCAAAACGTGTGTTTAAGAAATTAACGGAGAAGTTGGATTAAAAATTTTCATAGAATAGATTTAAAAATGATCAAAAACTTTTACTTTTTAGTGATTTTTACCTTACTCGGTTGTAATTCACAATTTAAATTCGCTGAAGATTGTGATTGTAATAATGGTAAATTTAAAGAAATTGCGACAACATCATATCAAATATTGTATACCGATAATGAACCAATTGAAAAGGAGCTATATACATTTTCGAGAAAGTATGATTTTAAAAATAGAACAAGCTTAGTGCAATTTTACATTTCTGATAGCATACGTGATAAAAGTGGAACTCAGAATTTTTATGATAAAAAAGGTAGGAAAATTATGACTACAAGCTATGACAAAGATGGTTCAGAAAAAGGTAAAATTATCTATAGCTATTCAAATTTAGGTAGGAGAATTCAAAAAACTTATCCGCGAGATACTACAAGCTATTTTGAAACTATAACATATAATAGCAAGAGCAAATTTCAGACAACAATTAAAAGAAGTAGTGGTGGTAAATTTATAAATCATATTGCAAAAAAATATGACGAAGCAGGCAATGAAATAGAGACTTTTATTAATGATAGTTTAGGTAATACATTGATTAGAGTAGAAAAAAGTTACGATAAAAAAGGAAATATCGTCATAAACAAAATGTCTGATTATGAATACCAGACATCGGATTTTAGTAAATCAAATTATAATAGCTATAATGATGAAATAGATAGAACCAGATATAAAATAGTAGGTAATGATACAGTTGAAAGTGCTGAGATCACATATTTTAAATATCAATACGATGAACGAGATAATATTAAAGAAAAACGTGTAATTAGCAATGATTCTATATTTCAAATAATAAAATATAAATTTGATGTCAAGGATAATGTATTAGAAAAAAAGGTATATAGAAATGACTCCTTAATTAGTTTAGAACGATCGAAATATGAGTACTAAAAAATCTAAAAACAATTTAGGCTTAGCTTCAAATAGACAAAGTATTGTGGAGTAGTAAAATTGCCGAAATTAAATAGGAAATTACTCCGCAATAATTCCTTCAACTTCCATAACAGGAATTTCGGTTATTTTTTCTTCTGAAATCGAATTTGGTGCAAAAACAAAACGCTTTTCAAACAACCTGTTTTCAGCAAAGAATGTTACCAAATATTCATTTTCGAAACCAAATAATTCCTGTGGAATAAATTCTACTTTGGCGGCTGTTTTTGGGGCAATTTCTCGTAATCCGTGACGTAGTGTTGACGTTGTTTTATCCAAAGTATTACCTCTAGAAAGTACTAAGACAGTGGAAATTTCATCAGCTCGATTATTAATCAAGTATACGTTCCAGTTTTTAACTAAAAAATCTTTATCCCATTCCTCAACAGCAACAATATGCACGTGCTTTACAATGGGTATTTCAATATCTTTTCGCATTAATCTTTCTTAATTTTCCACAAACCCCAAACTGCCAAGAGCGCAATAACTGCAATTCCTAACAAAATCATGCCGAGCACAAATTTAATGGCTCCAATAATAAATGTAAATACGACAATTAAAATGGCAACGAGAACCAAGATGCCTATTACAAGATTTTTTTTCATAATAAAATGGATTTGAGATATGAGATTTCGTGATTCGTGATTCGTGATTCGTGATTCGTGATTCGTGATTCGTGATTCGTGATTCGTGAAATTTAAAACAAAATATTTATTTCCACAAAATTTTATACTACCAACTACCGACCCGAGACCAACGTCTAAATACTCTTAAACTGTTCTAAAAACCGAACATCGTTTTCGCTAAACATTCTAATATCTGGTATTTGATGTAATAATAGTGCAATCCTGTCTATTCCCATTCCAAAAGCGAAACCTGAATATTCTTCAGCATCAATTCCGCAATTTGTTAGTACGTTTGGATCTACCATTCCGCAGCCCATAATTTCTAACCAACCTGTTCCTTTGGTCATTTTATAATCTGTTTCGGTTTCTAAACCCCAATAAACATCTACCTCAGCGCTTGGTTCGGTAAATGGGAAATAGCTTGGACGAAGACGAATTTTCGACTTTCCGAACATTTCAGTTGTAAAATATTGTAGCGTTTGCTTCAAATCTGCGAAGCTTACGTTTTTATCAACATATAAACCTTCAACTTGATGAAAAAAGCAATGCGAACGTGCTGAAATTGCTTCGTTTCTATAAACTCTTCCCGGTGAAATAGTCCTAATTGGCGGTTTGTTATTTTCCATGTAACGCACTTGCACGGATGATGTGTGCGTGCGCAACAAAACATCTGGATTTGTTTGGATAAAAAATGTATCCTGCATATCGCGTGCTGGATGATATTCCGGCAAATTTAAAGCTGTAAAATTATGCCAATCGTCTTCAATTTCTGGACCTTCGCTAACGTTAAAACCTATACGGGAAAATATTTCGATAATCCTATTTTTTGTAATTGAAATTGGATGACGCGAGCCTAATGGAATAGATTCTCCCGGACGGGATAAATCTCCATAAATATTCTGTGAAATTTCCGTACTTTCGGATTGCTCTTTTAGCGTGGTAATTTTCTCGTTTACCAAATCGCGCAAGGTATTTACAGCTTGACCAAATTCTTTTTTCTGCTCGTTCGGCACATTTCGGAAATCAGCAAAAAGGGCAGTAAGAATTCCTTTTTTGCCTAGATATTTTATTCTGAAGTTTTCAATTTCTTCGCTATTATTCGAATTGAAATTATTTACTTCAAGGATACTTTCGTTTATTTTTTCTAACATTCTAACAATGTTTTATTCTTCAATTATATTAAAATTTCAACTTTAAAATTGAAATTATGAAATAACATGTTTTTCAACAAAATATTGGACTATTGCATCTTTCATCAAAACAGATTGCTCGCCAGCTTTTAGTGAGGGCAATTGCTCTATAACGTGATAGTGTGGCCATCCTTCTTCATCTACATAATCAAAACTGTAATAACCAAATGGCTCTAGCAAACGGCAAATAGCAATATGCATTAGATTAAGCTTTTCGTCTTTTTTAAATTTTCTATGTATTTGCCCAAGTTCTTGAATACCAATAAGATAAATGATAGCGTCTAAATCCAGCTTTTCACCATCTGCAAACCGATTGCTTAGCATTGTTACCAATGCTTCCCATCTTTCCTTTAACTGCTCGTCTCTTGCCATAATTTTATAAAGGGCAAAGATAGTTTTAAAAATTTTTAATTGATAGTTGATGTTTCAGAAATACGACTAACTCTAATTTCAAATGAAATGGGATATTTATTTATATTTACCCAAAACAACCAGTTTATGAATACAATAGATATTGTACTTGGAATTATTTTGCTCGTTTCTTTTTTTATGGGTTTTAAAAAAGGTTTGTTACTTACACTAGCTTCATTAGTTGGTGTTGTAGTGGCCGTTTATTGTGCAATGTATTTTTCTGAATATGCTGGTGTTTATATAGAAAAATGGTTTGATTGGAGCGCAAATACAAATAGAGCTGTAGCTTTTGTAGTTACATTTTTAATAATAATGCTCGTTTTTAGACTTCTTGGAAATTTATTGACCAAAGTTGCAGATTTTGCAATGCTTGGAATTTTCAACAAGATTTTGGGTGGCGCTTTTAATTTATTGAAATGGGCATTTATTTTAAGTGTTGTATTTATGTTCGTAAACAATTCTGCGGAATATCAAATTTCAACCGCTGAAAATAGAGCTGAATCTAAACTCTATAATCCCGTTGCAAGTTTAGCACCAGCCGTTTTACCTACAATTATGAAGGAAGTTGATAAATTGGATATTGATAATCCGGTTGAAGAAAATAGCTCTTCTAATTAAAAAAATTTTTTAATCAAAATAAAAAACCCTTTATAAAGCTTACACTCCATAAAAGGTTTTCCTTTTAACTTTTATAGTTTTATAAAGCTAAACCACGTCTTCAACATTATTTTTTACAAATAGAATTGCTTGCTTAAAATCGTCAAAAATATGCTCTTCCGATATTAAATCTGGAATGATATCAATCTTTTCCATCATTAATCTTGGTTGTGGTTTTAAGTGATCAAAAAGTGGAATTATGCCACGTTTGTTTAAATTCATTAAAACTTCTTCCATTGCGTACAATCCGCTTTGATCCATATACGGCACTTTTTCCATTCTAATTATTACATGTGTTGCGCTGTCGGGAATCTGCTGTGATAACTGTTGAAACTCTGAAGTAGCACCAAAGAAAATAGGACCATCCAAGCGCTTTATAAATACTTCTTCAGAGAATTTGGCTGGAAAGTTAACCTCATCTATCCAAGGCATCTCCAGCTTATCCGCTACATCCAATTTTACAACTTTTGATTGTGACGAAGTTAAATCTCCCATTTTCTTCATAAATATTAATGCTGCCATAACAAGACCAATACCTACCGCATAAACCAAATTCCAAAAAACAGAAAGTAGTAATACAACCATCATAACAATTATTTCGCTTTTTGGCATATTTGGTATTGCTTTCAAGCCTTTATAATCCATTACGCCAATACCAACCGTAATTAATATTCCTGCCAAAACAGCTGCTGGAATCTGTGATGCAATGGGACCTAATGCTAACAATATTAGCAATAATAAAACAGAAGCAATCATACCAGAAAGTCTTGTTGTACCACCTGCATTTATGTTTACAACCGTTCTTATGGTTGCGCCCGCTCCAGGAAGACCGCCAAATATTGCGGCTATACTATTACCAATACCTTGACCGATTAATTCCTGATTTGGTTTATGTCTAGTTTTGGTCATATTATCGGCGACAACAGATGTTAAAAGCGAATCTATACTTCCTAAAAACGCTAAAGTTAAAGCCGTAAAAACATATGGTGAAATTTGCCCAATTTCAAAATTTGCGAACATATCTAGATTTGGCAGCGGAAATCCACCAGGAATTTGCTCAATAGGTCTGTAATCTAAATTAAGAAAATAAGCACCGCCTGAAACAACTAATAGGGCAACCAAAGTACTAGGAACTGCAGTGGTAATCCTTTTAAATCCGTAAATAATGAAAATGGTAAGTATTGCCAATGCAAATTCTAGCCAGCTAATTTGGCTAATGGCCCTAGGCAAACTTGTAATGGCTCCAAGTGCTCCGCTAGTTTCACCCTTGGCTAAAGTTGTTGCTTCTTTTGTAATATCAGCTTCTGTAATATTTTCAGCCCTTGTAACGGTTTCTTTAAAATCTTCGAGTACTAAAATACCTTCACCTGCCTCATCCTGTAAAATCTTATCCAATAAAACTTCTTCAGCCTGCGGTCTAAATTCTGCAATAAATTCGGTGTCATTTGTGGTGTAATAGCCTAAGACAGGTAAAATTTGAGTAATTAAAATAATAACTCCGATTGCCGTCATAAAACCAGACACTACTGGATATGGAATATATTTTATGTACTTACCAATACCAGAAAGACCGAGCAGAACTTGCATTAATCCCGCCATTAAAAATACCAGTAAAATATAAGGGAGTGCTTCTTCTACATTGCCATTATTGGCCGTGATAATACCAGCAACAACAACCATTGAAACCGCAGTCATTGGCGCTGTTGGACCAGATATTTGCGTGTTTGTTCCTCCAAACAATGCGGCAAAAAAGCCTATAAAAATTGCCCCATATAAACCAGCATCTGGCCCTAGACCAGATTGTACCCCAAAGGCTAAAGCTAATGGTAGCGCAACAATACCGGCTGTTATGCCACCAAAAATATTACCTTTTAAGTTTGAAAATATTCCGTTATTCATTTTGTGAATTTTTAATTGGGGTCTACTATTTCAAGTTTATAGAAATATTATTGATGGAAAAAATCTACTGCGCCCGAGTTTACATCGTACATTCCGCCGTAAATCTGTATTTCATCATTATCTTCCATTTCTTTTAAAATTGGACTTTTAGTTCTAATATTTGCAATTGCCATATGAACGTTGGTTTCGGAAACAGCATCAACAAATTCCAAGTTTTTAGAATTTCTTAAACCTTCATCTTTCGGCTCTGTAACGGCAGCAACAGCTGGTCTTATTTTAGAAAGCATTGCTGTTAGATTGCCCATCTTGGCATCATCACATGCTCCTTTTATTGCACCGCAAGATGTGTGACCTAAAACTACAACAATTTTTGAACCCGCAAGCTTACAAGCAAATTCAATACTTCCTAAAATATCTTCATTAATAAAATTTCCAGCAATCCGAACGCTAAAGATATCGCCAAGACCTTGATCAAATACTAGCTCTGCCGAAACACGACTATCTATACAGCTTAATATTGTTGCGAATGGGAATTGACCATCACTAGTATCATTTACCTGCTCTAAAAGATTACGGTTTGCCTTTAAGTTATTTTGAAATCTAACATTACCTTCCTTTAAAAATTCAAGGGCTTTTGCTGGTGTCATGCTTGATTGTGATTCTCTTGTATGTGCTTTCATTTTGTTTTTTTTATATTAAAAATTGATTTTTTAGAAATACTGTAATAACTGATAAAGCAAGTTAACTTTATCAAGATTTGATTTATTTGAATAGAAAAAATAGATTTATGCTACTGAAAAAGAATATTCGGGAGGAGGCGATATAGTTTCGAAATAAATATTATTCCATTTGCCAATTGAATGAAAATTGAAATTTATTACAGTAAAGTATTCTGAAATTAAACTGGTAATGTTTAATTGATACAAACTTTGTAATTTTTCACTTTCAACTTTTGGAGTTGGAGTTTTTTCTTCTTCGTTCATTGAAAATAAAAAAGAAATATTTGCATCTTTTTTAACGCAAGTAATTACTGCTGGCGTTATAAGGAAGCCAACAAATACTACTAAAAAAAGAATGCTTTTAATTTTCATGAACGCAAAATGTAATTTGCAATATAGCCAATTTTAGGCGTAAAAGCTAATACGGTTATCTACAATTGTTTTATTTCTGAAGCTAAAATCCAACCGTCTTTTCCATCTGAAAGTGATATCCTGAACCAATCTCCATCTTGTGAAAGAATCTGAACTTTTGTGCCCTCGTGAATGACAAATGCATTGTTGCTACGTAGATTTGGTTCGCTTTTAATTGTTACCTCATCTGCAAAGACAATTGCAGGCTTATTTTTTTCGAATTCTGAAAATGTTATGAAAGCCATAGATAGACTTCCTATTAAAAATAGGATTGAAACTATTGAAAGGCTAAATAAAATACGTTTTCTAGTTTCAGAAGCAATAAAATAATATACAAGAAACAACGCTACAAATGCAAATGCAAATACAATGGCTAAAATTGCCCAGCCATTGAATGTAAAAATTCCTGAAATAGATTTATACCATTTGTTGAAAACAGTTTGCGGCAAAGGCTCAATTGCATCAATTCTTGCATTTTCGGCAAATGCCAAGTTGGTTTTTATATCACTATCGCTCGGATCTAATTGAAGTGCTTTCTCGTAATAATAAACACTTTCGCCAATATTGTTTAGCTTATAGTTAGCGTTTCCCAAATTAAAATAGAGGTTTGCAGAATGCTCTCCACCATCAACAATTTTTTTCCACGCAGCAATTGCTCCTTGAAAATTTCCGGCTTTGTATTGCTCTTTTCCCTTATCAAATGCTGCTTCAGACTGTGCAAAAGCTGTAATTGAAAGAAATGTTGTAAATATGAATAGTATGTTCTTCATCATTCTATCGTATTTGTTTATCAATATCACTAATCACCGAAACGGCATTGTTATAATCCTGTTGAACGGTTTCTGTAGTTGTTGCAGCATATCGAGCAAACTCACAGCTTTTTAACAAACCGATAAAATCGTTAACTACATTTGGCTCAACACTTTTATCCGAAAGTAATTTTGCGATGTGATCTTTGCTCATTTCAGATGTTTCAATATGCAAGGTTGCTTTCAAATAATTGTGCAAGGCGCGTTCTAAAGCTTCGTAAAAAACGGTGGTATTACCCATATTTTTCTTGGCTTCGCCCAAATATTTTTTTGCAAGTCTGTTTGCTTTTCGCAATCTGTTTCCAGCAACATCGCCCAATCGTTCTTTTCGTTTTCTGCCAACAAACAGAAATAATGGTATTAACAAAAACGGTGCGCCCAACAATGACCAAAATAAGCCTGATTTAAAAAATGGCTCTTTAGTGGTTGATGCTAGATTACCATCTAATTTTATGTATTTAAATTGGTCCTTATCCATTATAACAGGCTTTTTATTCCCGTTTTCGGTAGTGATCGCACCATTATTCTCCGCTGTAATCGGTCCGTTCTCAACACTTATAACAATTTCATTGCTGTTTATTGTTTTATATTTTTCTGATGAAGGATCAAAGTATGAAAATGTAATAGGCTTCACGGCATATTCACCTTTAAATTGGGGAACAATTGTATACTTTTCAACAACATTCCCTTGTTGTCCTGCTGCTGTAGTGTTCACATTTTCTGAACGAACAGGCTCATAAGCTTCAAGTGAACTTGCAAGTTTTACTGAAGGCAATTGAAACAATTTTAAGTTCCCTTTTCCTGAAACCTTTACATCTAACTCCAAAGATTCATTTGCATCTAGAACAGTCTTATTACTGTTCACGGTAAAAGTAAATTCGCCTACAGCACCTGTAAATCCTTCAGGTTTTCCTTCTAATGGTAATGGTTTTACATCAATTTCACGGCTTCCGGCACTAATTGTTTTATTTACACGCTCCATATTTCGGCGTCCAAAAATATCGCGCCGCGTTCCCGGAACATCAATTGGGATATCTAAAGTTAACGGCTCAATTTCTAACTTACCTGTTTTTTGAGGATATAAAACTGTTGTTCGAAGAACTAGATAACGATAATCCTGTCCTTTATATTTACCGTTTTGAACTTTGAGATTATTTTGATTGTCAATATTCTGGCTCCAAAAATCGGCATATTTTGGGGTGTCAATTTCTCTCCATTGGCTTGTTATACTAACTTCATTTGAAACGTAAAGTTTGTAGGTAACCGTAATTGCTTCATTTAAGTACGGATTATTCTTTGAAACCTCAGCAACCAAATGTACATTATCACTTGCAACAATTTCGGTATTGTTTCCATCTGTAGGATTTGCGGTTGCAGAAGTTACTTGAACTTGAATTGGTACTGTTTTATACGTTTGTCCTTCAACATCTATCGTTGCTTGGGCTATTGTAAATTTTCCAGTGCCTTGAGGTGCTAAAAAATAACTATATGTTTTTGAAAAACTTCGCTTACCATTTATCCACGAATTGCTTATGCTTTGGTTTGGGCCGCCAACCACACGAAAATTATCAAAATTGGGTGGACGAAAATTATCGCCATCTTGGTTCATTTCAAAATCTACACGTAAGCGCTCGTTTACACCAAGGGTTTGCTTGCTAACCTTTGCCTCAAACTGAACTTGTCCAATTGCGAAATTGCAACTAGCTATAAATAGAAATGTGAATATTAAATGCTTCAACTTCATAACCTTACCAATCTTTGTCGGTCTTTATTTTTGCGCCTTTTTGCTTTTCGGCGTTAATTTTATCCTGTACTTTTTTCTCTTCATTATTCATTGCTTCAAGCAAATTTTGAACCTGTTGTGGCGATAATTGCCCAGGTTTTGGCTGTTGCTGTTGTGGCTTATCGCCACCTCCTTCTTTCGGCTTATCTGGATTATCTTTTTCTTGGTCACCTTTCTTATTCTCGTCTTCTTTGCCTTTATCCTCTTCGTCTTTTTGGTCGCCTTTGTCCTTATCGTCTTTATTATCCTTATTATCTCCTTTGTCCTTGTCTTCGTCTTTTTTGTCTTTGTCCTTATCTTTATCCTTGTCCTTATTGTCTTTTTTATCGTCGTTGTTTTCTGGTGGTGGTGGATTTTTCTCCAGCATATCTTTTGCAAGTGCTAGATTATATCGGGTTTCATCGTCTGTTGGATCATTGCGCAAGGCGTTCTTATAGGCTTCAACAGCTTCGGTGTATTTTTTTTCATTCATATAGGTGTTACCCAAATTATGAAAAGCTTTGTGTTTTTCGGGCTTCTCTGTGGCAACGCTGGCAGCTTGCTTAAAACGACGCATAGCTTCAGCATTTTTACTTTTACCGTAATATGCTGTTCCTAAATTGTATTTTCCTGTTTCGCCTTTTGGATTAAGTGCAATTGCTTTCCTATAATCTGCTTCGCCAGCAACAAATTCTTCTTTTACCATTTTTTGGCTTGCATCCGCCAAATATTGTTTTGAAAGTCTTTTTTCTTCTTGAAGTTCTTTGTCTTCTTCTTGTGAAAAACCAATAGTTGAAATCATCAGAAATACCATTGTTATAACATTTACTGAAATATCTTTTAACCTTTGTTTTCCTAAATTTTTGATCGTCATAATCTTTCGCATTTTAATCTACATTTTTTGGCGCTTCATTAAAAAGATTTAGTCTCTTTAACCAAGATGTTTTTCTTTCTAATAAAAATATATCTAACACTAACAAAAATAATGCCCCAGCCAAAAACCATTGAAATTGATCTTTGAAATCTGTAAATTGTTTGGCTTCAAATTCTTGTTTGTTCATTCCGTTTAAGATGGCTTTTACTTGGTCCACAACTTGTTTTGTGTTACTGCCGTCTATATATTGTCCTTTTCCTTCTGCAGCTATATCTTTTAATTTTTGAACATCTAAACGTGTTACAACCTGTTCATTATTATTGTCTCGCTTATAATATTGAAGAATGCCATTATTTTTAATAGGAATTGGCGCACCGTTTAGAGAACCAACACCAATTGTGTAAATTTTGATGCCTTTTTGGGCAACTTCATCGGCTATGCTTTCAATATTTCCTTCGTGATCTTCACCGTCTGAAATTATAAACAGAACCCGATTTGTTTGCGCTTCGTCATCATAAAAAGTTTCGGCTAGTGTTATTGCTTGAGTTATTGCAGTACCTTGACTTGAAACCATATCAGTATTCATTCCTGATAAAAACAATTTGGCGGCTGAAAAATCCGTTGTAATCGGAACCTGTGGAAATGCGCTACCTGCATAACCAATAATTCCAATTCTATCACCAGAAAGACTATTAATTATTTGCGTAACCAATTGCTTGCTTTTTTCTAATCTATTTGGAGCAATGTCTTCGGCAAGCATACTTTTACTTACATCTAAAGCGAAAACAACATCTACACCTTCCCTCTTTACTGTTTCAAGCTTTGTCCCAATTTTAGGATTTACCAGTGCAAAACTCATACAAGCAATGGCAAGGCAAATAACCACAATCTTTAAAATAGATTTAAAAACTGACTGATTTGGACTTAATTTTTTAAATAGTTCAGTATCCGCAAAACGTTTTTGGGTTCGTTTTTTCCAAAATAATAACAACGCGAAAAGCACCAACACCAGAGGAATGGCTAGTAATAGGTAAAAATATATGGGTTGATCTAATTGGTACACTTTCTGTTTATTTGTTGGATTATAAAAAAATTAAACTCCTCTAAAAACTGTGAATCGCAATGCTAAATCTATTCCTAACAGAAGCAAAACTAAAATTGCCAACGGTCGGAACAATTCATCATAATTTTGATATCTAAATTCTTCAATATCCGTTCGTTCAAGTTTATTTATTTCTTCGTAAATTTCTTCTAATTTGGTGTTGCTTGTCGCCCTAAAATATTGTCCGCCGGTTGTTTTGGCTATTTGTTTCAATAAAGCTTCATCAATTTCAACTGCTACATTCCCGTATTGAAAGCCACCATCTGGCCTTATTCCTATGGGCGACATTGCCGTTCCGTTTGTTCCTAATCCTATTGTGTACACTTTTATGCCAAATTCTACCGCTAACTCGCTTGCTATTTTTGGATCTATAAAACCCGTATTGTTTACACCGTCGGTTAGCAAAATAATTACTTTACTTTTGGCTACACTTTCCTTTAATCTATTTACAGCCGTAGCCAATCCACTGCCAATTGCCGTACCACCTTCGATTGTTGTATTGTATGTAATACTTTTTAGTGAACTTAATACGATGCTTTTATCACTTGTAAGTGGTGTTCTTGTATAACTTTCTCCTGCATATTCTACTAAACCGATTCTGTCATTTGGGCGAGCGTTAATAAATCTGCCAGCAACATCTTTTAAGGCTTCAAGTCTATTTGGCTTTAAATCGCGTGCCAGCATACTTGCGGAAACATCTATGGCAATTACAATATCTATCCCTTGCGTGGTTTTTGTTTTTGTGGTTTCGTCTACTGTTCTTGGCCTTGCCATTGCAGTAATTAAGGCAGAAATAGCCAATAAGCGTAACACAAAAAGTATTGGCCGCCATTTTGCTAACCAGTTTTTAGTCGTTTTAAAGCCTTGTATGCTCGAAATTTTTAAAGAAGCTGTTCTGCGCTGTTTTGTGTACAAATACCAAAGTATTAGTAATGGAAGCAGCAAAAGCAACCAAAAAAATCCAGGATTTACAAATTCAAAATTATTGGACATTTTTTGTTTCTGTTATTTCTAATTCAACCGAAGCTTCTATTCTTTTCTTAATTTCTTCAGCATATTTACCGTCATTTTTATAGACTACCAAAACTTCTTGTAAGCCATTTTCTTGTGCAAAAAGTAAGAGTTCATATTCACTTTCATCTTTCTGGATTTTATCGTCTGAAACCTGTACATTAAATGTTCCGAACGCTCTAAGACCTTTTATTCCTTTTCCGGTTTCAAAATCTTCACGCTTTACAATCATATTTTTTGCACCGCTTTTCTCTAATTCGCTAAGTTGTGCTTCAAGTGCAATGTCGAGAGTCGTTTCTGTAGTGTCTTTATATTTTATAGTGCTTAACAAAATGTAGAATTTATCTTTCATTTGGCCATACGTAAATACATCTTTTCCAGCTACTCTAATATTTGCACCTTCAGGATTATCTATTAGGTTACGCACTAAAACTTCGGGTGTTTCAATGATTATGGATGGATTGCCATATTCACTTTTTACCCATCGAGCCTCAGATAAATCTCTAAGCGAATTTCCGAAGACTTTGTCACGTAGATTGTCGAAACCTGTTACTGCACCAAAAATTACTGCCGCTAAAATTATGGTTGCAGCAATTCCGCTACCAATATAAATCTTCTTTTTGCGCTCTCGTTTTTTGCGCAGTTTTTCTAAATAAATTTCATTTTGAAGCAGTTCTTCCTCAGTTGGTTCTGGAACGGCTTCGTGGGTTTCATTTATAATTTCTTCAATCGTTGCTCTATCGGTTTGCGCTTGGCCTTCCAATTGTTCCATTTTGGCGAATTTCACCAAATCGGCACGTTTTAAAACCTTATCCAAATCTTGAATGGTTTCCAAATCGAAATCGAAATTACCGGAATCTTTTAGCAACATTAATCTCGAAATAAGCTCGTCACTTGTACTTTCAAGTGCTGCGCTGTCTACTTCTCTGTCTAAGTACCTTTTTACAATTTCAGTTAAAAAACTGTAATATTCCTTGCTTCTATGATCTCTTAAAAGTTGTTTTTCATCCAACTTTTTAAGCGCTACAATTGCTTCTTCGTAAGGAGGCAATTCTTTTTCTGCAGCTTCGCGTAATTTTTTCCTTCTACGGAAATAAAATATAAGCCCAGCAATTAAAAGAATTGGAAGTAACCAATATAGAAGTGTAAGCCAATCGAAATTCGGTTTTTCAACTTCAACAGCAGGTTTTATGTCGAACATTTTCTGCTTTGTAGTATCAACCACAACATCGGCAACTTCAAATTTAAGCGAATCGGTTAAAAAAGCTTTGTTATTAATTATGACTCGTTGTTGCGGAATGGTGTAATGACCACTATCAAACTGCGTAAGCCCGTATTTTTTGATAAGGTTATATTTCGAATTTTCGTAAACCGTATCAATTTTATAATCTTCTATTAACTCTAAAGGTGCAAAGGTCTTTCCATCTGGAAATATTACTGCTGAAGAACTATCTGTTTGAACTTGGATAGTGTAATTAATCTGCTCGCCAATTCGAATTTTGGTTGAATCTATTTTTGATGTAACCTGTTGCGCATTTGCAGAAATAGCAAATAGGAAAATGAAGAGCGTTATCCATTTTTCGATTGAAAAAGGAAGGAATTTATATTTCGACAATTTTAATTTTAATTCTAACATTTCAATTCTAAAATCTGACTGCTACTTTTTAAGAACTATCGCCTTTTGAAATAGCCCAACAATTTCTTAACATAACTTTCATCTACCCGACAATCTAAACTTCCCGATCCACTTTTCTTAAAGGCTTCAACATAATAATCTACCTTTTCTCTATAAAATGTATGATATTGATTTCTAACGGCTTTTGAACCTGTATTTACCAACATTTGCTCGCCCGTTTCCTCATCTTGCATATTTACCATTCCTAGATTTGGCATTTCTTCTTCGCGGCGGTCGTAAATTCTAATTCCCGTAATATCATGTCTGCTTGAGGCAATTTTTAAAGTGTCCTTGTAACCGTCAGTAATAAAATCACTCAAAACAAATACAATTGCTTTCTTTTTCATTACGTTGCTTAAAAACTTCAAAGCCATTGCAATATCGGTTTTTCGGCTTTTTGGTTTAAATTCTAGCAATTCGCGAATAATTCTTAAAACGTGGCTTTTTCCTTTTTTCGGTGGAATATAAAGTTCAATTTCATCTGAAAATAGAATTAAACCAATTTTATCATTATTCTGCATTGCACTAAATGCAAGCGTTGCGGAGATTTCGGTTACAATTTCATTTTTAAACTGGTTGTCGGTCCCAAAATATTCCGATCCACTAACATCGGCAACCAACATAAGGGTTAGCTCTCTTTCTTCTTCAAAAACCTTAACGAAAGGCTCATTATAACGTGCGGTAACATTCCAATCTATACTTCTTACATCGTCCCCAAATTGATATTGACGTACCTCGCTAAAAGTCATACCGCGCCCTTTGAAAGTACTGTGGTACTCTCCACCAAAAACGTGATCGCTTAAACGACGCGTTTTTATCTCAATCTTTCTTACTTTTTTTAGAAGTTCTTTGGTATCCATCTTTCAGTAGTCGGTAGTCGGTAGTCGGTAGTCGGTAGCATTTTATTGCATACTGCGTACTAAAAACTGCATACTTTTTTTACGGTACTTCAATCTCGTTTACAATTTTGTTTATAATATCTTCTGAAGTTATATTTTCAGCTTCGGCTTCGTACGTAATTCCAACTCTATGGCGTAATACATCGTGAATTACGGCACGAACGTCTTCTGGTATTACGTAACCTCTTCTTCTAATAAATGCGTAACATTTTGCTGCCATTGCTAAGTTTATACTTCCACGTGGCGATGCTCCAAAGCTTATAAGTGGCTTTAAATCTGCTAAGCGATAATTTTCTGGTGTTCTGGTCGCAAAAATTATATCAAGAATATATTTTTCAATTTTCTCATCCATATAAACTTCACGAACAACAGCTTGCGCTCTTGTAATTTGTTCTAAGGTTACAACTGGATTTACTTTTTCGTATGAACCTTTAAGATTTTGACGGATAATTAATTGTTCCTCTTCCATTTTTGGATACTTAATTACCGTTTTCAACATAAAACGGTCAACTTGGGCTTCGGGCAATGGATAAGTACCTTCTTGCTCAATTGGATTTTGGGTTGCCATTACCAAGAAAGGTTTATCAAGCTTAAAAGTTTGATCGCCAATGGTAACTTGCTTTTCCTGCATAGCCTCAAGTAAGGCAGCTTGTACCTTTGCTGGCGCTCGGTTAATCTCATCCGTCAACACGAAGTTTGCGAAAATTGGACCTTTTTTAATACTGAAGTCGTTTAACTTCATATTGTAAATCATTGTTCCAGTAACATCGGCCGGCAACAAATCTGGCGTAAATTGTATACGGCTAAAAGTACCATGTACAGCTTGTGATAGTGTATTAATAGCCAATGTTTTAGCAAGACCTGGCACACCTTCCAATAATATGTGACCTTGTCCTAAAAGTCCAATAAGTAAACGTTCAACCATATGTTTTTGGCCAACAATTACTTTATTCATCTCCATTGTAAGAATATCTACAAAGGCACTTTCTCTTTCAATTTTTTCATTTAAAGCACCAATATCCATGGCTGTTGTTGTATTTTCCATCTACTAATAATTATGGTTATTCCCCTAATTTTTTAACCCGTGCAAATTGTTGATTATAAAGCAAAAACCTTGTTAATAATTGGTTAAAAATTGTAATAAAATAAGGACTTGGTAAACTTTCAAACCTTTTGTTATTTAGGCAATTTAAGATGCTTTCAAAATTTTCCAATTTATTATAAAATTGAAATGAAACTGTATTTAAAAAATCATTAACACTTAATTTTTATTTTGAACAATATAAACTGATACTTTTAAGGAAATTTAAAAATTATTGAAAATTATCATATGAAAAATAAAATAGCGCTTATTACAGGTGCAACTTCAGGAATCGGAATGGCGACAGCCAAATTATTTGCCGAAAATGGCGTAAAACTTATTCTCTGCGGAAGAAGACAAGAAAGATTAGATTCTTTGAAAAATCAATTATCTAAAAAAGTAGAAGTATTAATTCTAAACTTCGATGTAAGAGATAAAGCTCAAGTTTTTGAAAAACTGCAAAATCTGCCAAAAGAATTTTCGAAGGTTGATATTTTAATAAATAACGCCGGTAACGCACATGGTTTAGATACCATTCAAGATGGCAATACGGAAGATTGGGATGCCATGTTGGACATTAACGTAAAGGGCCTTTTATACGTTTCCAAAGCTATCTTACCTCAAATGTTGAAAGAAAATAGCGGCCACATAATTAACATCGGGTCCACCGCCGGAAAAGAAGTCTATCCAAAAGGCAATGTATATTGTGCCAGCAAACATGCTGTAGATGCTATAAACCAAGGTATGCGTTTAGATTTAAACGGAACAGGAATTAAGGTTGGTGCTTTAAATCCGGGAATGGTAGAAACAGAATTTAGTAAAGTGCGTTTTAAAGATGACGCCGAAAAAGCTGAAAAAGTCTATAAAAACTTCACGCCACTGCAACCTGAAGATATTGCAGATATTATCTGGTTTGCAGTTACAAGACCTGCGCACGTAAATATTGCAGATTTAACTGTTATGTGTTTGGACCAAGCATCTTCAACAATTGTAAATAAGCGCTAATATTTTTAAAACGTGATTAATAAACGTCTTCTAATAAAAAATCTGCTCGCACATAATGACGAGGGCAGTTTTTATGATAAAAAGCGAAAGTTAGATTTAAGTAGCAAAGAAGGAAAAGCAAAATTCCTTAAACACATTTGCGCCTTAAGCAATAGCAATCCTGCAAACAATAGTTTTATTGTTGTTGGGGTTGAAGATGAAACGAACCAAATAAACGGAGTAGATTTTTTTGACGACAGTAAATTACAAAATCTCATAAATGCCTATTTAAGTAACGCGCCACTTGTAATTTATGAAAATATAGCTTTCCCAAATTTACCTTCAGATAAAGTTGTGGGTTTGGTCACCATTAGACCAAACGGTAAAATTACTTCCCTCCGTAAAAATATTTGGAAATATTGGGGCGGAAGCATCTTTTTAAGAGATGGAAGTATAAGTATGCCAAAGGATTTTGACATTGAAATAAAAGATGTAAATAGCAATATAGTTGCTTCCATAGAAAATAACGCAAAGAATAATATTGAACTTACTTTGGATGGCGTGATGGATTTTATAAACCATAAGCACAAAGATTTAGATAGCGATTATAAGGTTTTCAAAGAGCAATTTGTAGTTTGTTGGGCAGGAAAAACAAAAAGGGTTAAACACGAAACTTACTTTTCTCGAGTTGATATTGAACTCATAAACGAACAAGTGCGTTTGTTTTATTCAGAATTGGATGAGGTAACTATTACCGTTACAAATGACTATTTTAAAATTGTTGAATATGTTCATTTGGGTTTAAATAATCAATTTAAATACCATCCTCTTGAGGAGGTTACAATCCAATTCAACGAAAATGGTTCGTATCACATTGATACTAATTTGCTTTTTGAGCCACCGCAATTCAACAAAAAAACGCTTTATCATATTTATAATGCAAACAATGCGTTACTTCAAAAATTGAAAGCAAAAAGAGAATTTACTTCTTCAGAAGAAAAAGATTTAAAGCAATTGCCAGCTACGTATTTAATCTGTTATTTGAATGGTTTTGACGATGCAAAGGAAAAACTGGAAGAAGCAAAACCTTTCATAAAATCATACAATTTAGAACTTTACACTATTTTAAAAGAGTCATTGCGGATTTTACGGAAGGTAAATTATAATTAAAAGTTGTACTTTTAAATTGTGTTTTTTATCAGAAAATTAATAATCTGCTCTGAAACAAAATCAACCAATCTTATACTAACCAATCAACAACCTAAAAGATTAAAACAAAATGGGAATTTTCGACAAAATAAAAGAAAAACTAAGTAACGAATTTATAGATATAATTGAATGGCTGGATTATACTGATGATACAATTGTTCATCGTTTTGAACGCTACCAAAACGAAATTAAAAACAATGCAAAACTAATTGTTCGCGAGGGTCAAACAGCAGTATTTATAAATGAAGGTCAATTAGCCGATGTTTTTAAGCCAGGAACATACACCTTAAACACTCAAAACCTACCGATTTTAACTACACTTAAAGGATGGAAATATGGTTTTGACAGCCCATTTAAAGCGGAAGTTTATTTCGTAAACACACATTTATTTACCGATGAAAAATGGGGCACAAAAAATCCAATCACTTTAAATGATGAACGTTTCGGTCTTGTTGAAATACGAGCTTTTGGAACCTATGCATACAGAATTAACGATGCAGGAAAATTTTTAGTTGATATAGTTGGAACGGATAATAATTTCACCAATTTTGAGATTAATGAACACCTAAAAAGCCTAATTGCAACCCGTTTTACAGACACCGTTGGCGAAGCAAAGTTACCGATAGAGCTATACGCAGCCAATACAACCGAACTTTCTGAAACTTGCAAGGAAGTAATGCAGCCAGAATTTAACAGCGTTGGTATTTCACTTGAAAAATTCTTTATCGAGAACGTTTCAATGCCAGAAGATCTTAAAAAAGAGATTTTTGAATACAGCCGTCTCGACAAAATAGATTTAGATAAACTTACAAAATTCAAAACTGCAAAAGCTATTGAAGCAGCAGCAGCCAACGAAGGCGGAACAGCTGGTGCAGGTATGGGAATGGGAATGGGCTTCGTACTTGCACAACAAATGGGCGGAATGATGAGCCCACAAATGGGTGGACAACAACAAATGCAACAGCAACAAAATAATAATATGCCGCCGCCAATGCCACAAGCGGTTCAATATTTTTATTCGGCAAACGGACAGCAGGCTGGTCCGGTTGGTATGCAGCAATTGCAGTCCTTATTCGCAAACCGAACCATTAATAAGGACACTTTGGTTTGGAAAGCAGGAATGGGCGAATGGACAGCCTTAAATCAAGTTGAGGAATTAAAAGCATTTTTAGGAGGCAGCACACCGCCGCCATTGCCACAACAATAATTTTTAGTTTCAAACTAGCGTTAAATGGCAGACTTATCAGGATTTAAAACCTTGAAAGTGTAATCTACCAATGGAAGAAACTTCATTTAAAAAATCTGAACTTAAAAAATCCTGCGTCAATTGTGGCGCAGAGCTTTTGTATGCTCCAGGTACAACCGAATTGAAATGCGAATATTGCGGACACGTTGAACAAATTACTCCTGCAGAAACGCAATTTGAAGAACTTGAGCTAAACCCATATTTAGAGCAAATGGGCTCACAATCGTATACTGAAGAAATTTTGATGCTTCAGTGCAAAAATTGCGGCGCCAATCAACATATTGAAGAAAACTACAAATCGCTGCATTGCGTTTACTGCGCAATGCCGCTAATTATTGAAAATGCTACAAAGGAAGAATGGATTTTGCCCGGCGCAGTTTTGCCTTTTCAATTAGAACAAAAAAAAGGACATCAAATTTTTCAAAAATGGGTTAAAAACCTTTGGTGGGCACCCAATAATTTACAGCGTGCTTCTTTAGATCCTGCTTTTACAAAAGGCCTTTATTTACCATATTGGACATTTGATGCGCAGCTTTATGCAGATTATACAGGCCAACGTGGCGAATATTATTATGTTTCTGTGCCTTATACAACAACGGTTAATGGTAAAACAGTTACAAGAACGAGAAGAGAACGAAGAACGCGATGGTATCCCGCAAGTGGAAATATTTCAGGATTTGTAGATGATACTTTAATAAAGGCCAGCAAACAGAAAGCTGGCGTTATCCCACAAAAAATTGCCAGATGGAATTTAAAAATGCTGCAACCTTTTGACAGTAGTTATTTAGCAGGTTTTGTGACTGAAAAATATACAATACCTTTAATTGAAGGTCATTTAGAAAGTAACAAAGAAGCTAAAAATATTGCACGTGTTTGGGCTGCAAGAGACATTGGTGGTGACGACCAAAGGGTTTCAACAATTAAAATGAAACTTACTGAAGAGACCTTTAAACATATTTTACTTCCCGTTTATGTTAGCTCTTATAAATTCAAAGGCAAAAATTATAACTTTTTTGTAAATGGACAAACAGGCGAACTTTCGGGACAACGGCCGTATTCATTCTGGAAGATTTTTCTGTTTTCGTTGCTTATGTTGGTAATTATAATTATCCTTTACCAAATAATCAATTATATTAATCAATGAGAAAATTAGTAATTGGCGATATTCACGGAGGCCTACGAGGATTGAGACAGGTTTTAGAAAAGGTTGAAATTCAAAAAGACGACAATTTCATTTTTGTTGGCGACTATGTTGATGGTTGGAGTGAAAGCGCGGACACAATTCGATTTTTAATTGAATTTTCAAAAGACAACAATTGCATTTTTCTGCGGGGAAATCACGATGAGCTGTTGTATAATTACTTAATTGGAGAAGAAATGTCTCCACTTTGGCTCAACCACGGCGGAAAATCCAGTATTAAAAATTATCGAAACCTTTCTTCTGAAGAAATTGAAAAGCATATCGATTTTCTGAAATCGCTTGAAAATTTTTATATAGATGATGATAATAATTGTTTTCTTCACGCAGGTTTTACAAACCAAAAAGGGCCACAATTTGAATATTACGAAAACACCGTTTATTGGGATAGGACGTTGTGGGAAATGGTTTGTGCTTTAGATGAAAATATTTTGAAAGCAGACGATAAATATCCTAAAAGATTAACCAATTTCAATGAAATTTTTATTGGTCATACACCTGTAACACGTGTTGGTTTTTCTAAACCTGCAAACTTTGCGAATGTTTGGAATGTTGATACTGGCGCGGCTTTTAAAGGCTCTGTTTCAATTATGGATGTAAATACCAAAGAAATTTGGCAAAGCGAGCCTGTTTACACTTTATATCCTAATGAAGACGGAAGAAACGAAAGCGGATAAATAAAAACCCGCCACGTTTGGATTAACTGGCGGGTTTTATAGATTTATTTTGATGAAAACTATTTACAGATCAAATTTAATTCCTTGCGCTAAAGGAAGTTCATCGCTATAATTTACGGTGTTTGTTTGTCTTCTCATATATACTTTCCAAGCATCAGATCCAGATTCGCGTCCGCCTCCTGTTTCTTTCTCGCCGCCAAAAGCACCGCCGATTTCTGCTCCAGAAGTACCAATATTTACATTTGCAATACCACAATCTGATCCTGCAAATGATAAGAACTTTTCAGCTTCTTTTAATTCATTGGTCATTATTGCAGACGATAAACCTTGTGCAACACCGTTTTGCAGGTCGATTGCATTTTCTACATCGCCGCTATATTTTATCAAATATAAAATTGGGGCGAATGTTTCGTGTTGAACAATTTTAAAACTATTTTCAGCTTCAATAATGGCCGGTTTTACATAGCAACCACTTTCATAGCCTTCACCTTCTAAAACACCGCCTTCAACGAGTACATTTCCGCCTTCAGATTTTGCTTTTTCAATTGCTTTTAAATAAGTATCAACAGATTCTTTATCGATTAATGGACCAACGTGATTTTTTTCATCAAGTGGATTTCCAATCACAATTTGCTTGTAAGCGCCTACAATTGCATCTCTTACTTTATCATACACACTTTCGTGAATAATTAATCTTCGGGTTGAGGTGCAACGTTGCCCACAAGTTCCAACGGCACCAAAAACTGCGCCTGGCACAACTACTTTTAAATCTGCAGTTGGTGTAATAATGATTGCGTTGTTTCCACCTAACTCTAATAAAGATTTTCCAAAACGCTCTGCTACTTTTGCACCAACAATGCGTCCCATTCTTGTAGAACCTGTTGCAGAAATTAAAGGAATTCTCGTATCTGTCGTCATCATTTCGCCAACTTTATAATCACCGTTAATGATAGAAGAAATTCCTTCTGGAAGGTTATTTTCCTTTAAGACACTTGCAATTATATTTTGACAAGCTACAGAGCATAATGGTGCTTTTTCACTTGCTTTCCACACACATACATCTCCACAAACCCAAGCTAATGCTGTGTTCCAAGCCCAAACTGCTACTGGAAAGTTAAATGCTGAAATAATTCCAACAATCCCAATAGAGTGCCACTGCTCCCGCATTACATGACCAGGACGTTCAGAAGGTATTGTTTGACCATTTAATTGTCTGGATAAACCAACTGCGAAATCACAGATATCAATCATTTCTTGAACCTCACCATATCCTTCCTGCAAAGATTTTCCCATCTCATAAGAAACTAGTTTCCCCAACGGTTGTTTTAATTCGCGAAGTTTATTGCCAAATTGACGAACAATTTCTCCACGTTGTGGCGCCGGCATAGCTCTAAAAGTTAAAAAAGCTTTTTGAGCAGCAGTAATTACTTGTTCATATTCATCTTTGGTTGTAGCAGTAACTTTACCAATTAATTCACCATTTACGGGAGAATAGGAAGCAATCTCTTCGCCTCCCGGAAACCATTTATTTCCTGTTGAAGTTCCGTGATTATTTGCTTTAATACCAAGTTGTATTAATGCTTTTTCAATACCCATATCGGTTTTGTTTGCTGTTGACATTTACTATATGTTTTAATGATTTTTAAATATTGGGCAAAGGTACTAATTATGAAACTGAAATTTAAGAAGGATTACAGTTACAATTGTGTGAAGTGTTTGATTTTCAGAAAAAGTAAAATGAAAATAGTCAATATTTGCAACATTTTAGGAATGTTCAAATATTAATCTAAAAAAAGAAAGTTGTTTATTCCGCAGTAAATCTTGAATCTGCTTCCATTACAGTCCCACAATTATCACACGTTCTTAAATCTTTACTCGCGTAAAAATGTTTAAAATGTTCTAAGAAATCAGTTTCAATATTATTTAAAGGAAAGTAAACTTCATATAATTTGTTGTTGCAATTATCGCAAAACCAAAGAAGACCATCTTTACCATCTAAATTGGCTCTTTTTCTTTCAATAACAAGACCTATTGAATTTGCTTCGCGAACCGGGGAATGTGGTACTTTTCCCGGATGTAGATACATATCTCCTGGACCAAGCTGCATTTCGCGCTTCTCACCTTCATCTTGAACATAAACTTTTATGTTTCCTTCAAGCTGATAAAAAAGCTCTTCAGTTTCATTATAATGATAATCTTTTCGGGCATTTGGACCTGCAACAACCATTACAATATAATCATCAGCATCTACATACAAATTTTTGTTGCCAACTGGTGGTTTAAGTAAATCTCGATTGTCTTCAATCCACTTATTTAAGTTAAAAGGTCTTTTAATAGCCATTGCCGTACTTTTAGTTTTACGTAAAAATACGGCTTTTAGCCTAAAATAAAAAAGGGGATAATTGTTTAATTTTTATAGAATAACTGGGTGAAGAAATACTGTCCGTTTGACGCTTTCGATACGCCAAGCCCAGAAAATTTATACGGTCCTTCGATAATTGCTTTGTGGGATGGACTCAACAACCAAGCTGCTAAAACATCTTCTGCAGTATTGTAACCGTAAGCAACATTTTCCGCAACGGATGTAGCTCCCCTACTTTTCAATGCTGCGGAACGAACTTGAAAATTATCGTGGCTTACCGCAAATTTATTAATCATGTAGTTGGTGTGCTCTGTGGCATACGCGGATGCATATGTTTGATCTAGTTGAATTGCATCTTTTCCAATGCTGGCTCTATGTGCATTAACTAAATCCATAATTTCGTCTGCCATTTTCCAATCTGTCTGGTTTACAATACTAAGATCAATGTTGTAGGATGGACTTTCTTCAACAATTTGTTCTTCGCTACAAGATGCGAATGAAAATAAAATAATTCCTACGACTAATAATACATTTAACTTTTTCATAGTGGGGATATTCTTACGTTGTTAGATCACAAATATAAAAATAAATTTGACAAAACAGTTTTTTAACCATTTTTTTTGCTGTTTATCGTGTTTATGATGTTAATAACTCGCCTAATGTTAATGTTTACGCGCTTTTTCAATATGAAAAAAACTTTCATTTAATGTAGGAAAATTGATTTTTATAAAATTTAAAAGTGTTTTTGCTTTAAATTTTCAACAGAAAAAGGAAATTTTAGCTTAAAATGGAGTTATTTTCCAGAAATACAGAACACAAATAAATAGATTGCATAATTAGTATTCCCTCCAAATTGAAGTAAATTTTGAAACTAAATAAAGGGTGAATCACCTTGGATTTTATCTATATTTATGTTCGAAATTTATCTAAAATGAAAAATATCATTAAACTTATTTCCGTCCTTTTTCTGTTTACTGCTTTTTCCTGCAAGGACAAAAAAGAAAATGCTGAAACCGACAATATTTTTAAGTTTAAGGAATACATTGCCTACAATACCTACGGCAATCAATCTGTAGCCACAGATATTAGGGTAGAATTGATAAAACCACTTGAACAGTTTGAAATGACTCAAGAAATTTCAAACAATTATATGACTGTTTCGCCTTCAGTTGATGGAAAATTGATAATTGAAAATGCGAAAACATTAATCTTTCAGCCATCAAAAAACCTTCAGCCGGATACTGAATATGTTGTTACCGTCAAATTGAACAAGCTTTATGAAGACATTGCAAAAGATTTTAAAACCTATACTTTCAGTTTTAAAACAATTACTCCTAATTTTAAAGTTGACGTAGGTTTTCTTCAATCGTATTCAAAAGAGAAGCAATATTTAGAAGCAAGTATTGAGGCTTCCGACATCATTTCTTTGGAAAATGCCAAAAAATTGATTTCCGCCACGCAAGATGGAACCAATTTAAAATTTACCTGGCCTGAAAAAAGTGAAGATGCACGTTTTTTCAACTTTAAAATTGATGATATTTCTCGGAAAAAAGAAGATTCAGAAATACTAATAAAATGGGACGGAAAACCAATTGGCGCAGAAAATAAAGGCGAAAATACGTTTGCAATTCCCGGTCAAAATAATTTTACTATCGTAGAAATTAAAACCACCTTGGCGCCGCAAGCCTTGTTAAGCATCAATTTTTCAGATCCTCTAAATCCTAATCAAGATTTTGCTGGGCTGGTTACTATTCAAAATGCCCAAGATTTACGATATGAAGTAAATGGCAATGTTTTGAATGTTTATCCGCCAAACCGTATAGTTGGCGATGTGAAGGTTACCGTTTTCCGCGGAATTAAAAACACTGAAAATGTCGGTCTTAAAAAAGAATTTTCAGAATTGGTTTCGTTTGAGCAGCAAAAACCACAAATACGAATGATTTCAAAAGGTGTTATTCTCCCTAATTCTACCTCAACACCAGTTTATTTTGAAGCGGTTAATCTTTCAAAAGTTGATGTTCGCGTTATTAAAATTTATGAAAATAATGTGCTTCAATTTCTTCAAAGTTATAATTTAAATGACAATAATTCCTACGACATCCGCCGCGTTGGAAGACGAATTGCAAAAAAAACCATCACTTTAAAAGATGATAATTTGGGCAATTATGATAGTTGGAAAGCTTATGCAATAAATCTTTCAGAATATTTTAAAGCAGATCCCGGCGCGGTTTACCAATTGGAATTAAGCTTCAAAAAAGAATATACAACCTACGAATGTAGCCAACCAACATCAGCCATAGATACGGATGAAGCTACTGAAGAAAGTGATGGAGAAGAATATGAAGATGAATATTACGAAAAAGACGCCTACTATGCCGACGATAGTTCAGAAGATGAAGAGCTTAGAGAGCAGCGATATTGGGATAACGAACTTTACCGTTGGAGAAATTATAGTTACAATTGGGAAGAACAAGATAATCCTTGTAATAACGCATATTACAATGAAGATAGGATAGTTACAGCAAATATTATAGGTTCAGATTTGGGTTTAATTGTGAAGAAAGGCAACAACCAAACGTATAATTTTATTACAAATAATATTCTTACAACCAAGCCAGAGATTGGTGTAAAAGTTAGTATTTACAACTACCAACAACAACTCATTGAAACCGTAACCACAGACAGTAACGGAATGGTTGGTTTTGATGCCGCAAGTAATGCCGCTTTTGCCGTTGCGAAAAAAGGCAATAATTATGCGTACGTAAAACTTGAAGACGGTAATGCGCTGTCTATGAGCAATTTTGAAGTTTCGGGAAAGCAACTTCAAAAAGGTTTAAAAGGATACATTTATACCGAAAGAGGCGTTTATAGGCCAGGAGACAGCATTCATCTAACGTTTGTGATGAATGATTTGGTAAATCCGTTGCCTAAATACCATCCCGTGACATTGGAAGTTACCGACGCTCGTGGAAAACTGGTGCAAAGAACGGTTCAAAATTCTGGAGCAAAGACAATTTCCAAAAGTTCATCTGGAAAAGCTGAAAATGGCTTTTATTATTTTCCGATAACGACCGAAGACGCTGCCCCGACGGGAAATTGGAACGCAAAAATTACGGTTGGTGGTATTCAATTTAACCAAACAATAAAAGTTGCAACCATAAAACCTAATAGACTGAAAATTAAGTTGGATTTTGCTGATGAAATTATTGATGCAAGCAAACCAGTTTCTGGTAACGCGAGCGCAACTTGGCTTCACGGATCGCCCGGTAGAAATTTAAAAATTGATATGACCGCTACTTTGAGAGCGACAAATACAGCTTTTCCAAAATATCCAAATTATGATTTTACTGATCCAATCCGAAAATTTGAAGAAATTGAAATCCCAGTTTTAGACGGAACGCTATCAAATGAAGGAACTATAAACTTCAAAAAAGATTTTGAAGTTGGTGGCAATGCGCCAGGAATGTTGAAGGCCACTTTCCTAACTAAAGTTTATGAAGGTGGCGGCGATTTTTCGCAGGATGTTTTTACAAAAGACTTAGCACCTTACGATTATTTTGTTGGTCTTCGATCTCCAAAAACACAGCGATACGGTTCTTTTTTTACAGATGAAAACACAAGTTTTGATGTTGCCTCGGTTGATGCGCAAGGTAAACCCGAGTCAAATAGAGATTTAGAAGTAAAAGTTTATAGAATTGAATGGCGTTGGTGGTGGAATCGTGGCCGAGATAATCTTTCAACCTATGAAAACAGCACCGTTCACAAACCTGTAAAGGAATACACAATTAAAACTGATGGTTCTGGAAAAGGAAAATTCACAATAAATATTCCCGAAGAAGAAGGCGGCAGATATTTAATTCGTGTAAAAGATAAACAATCCGGTCACGCAACAGGACGCATTACTTACTTCTACAGAAATTGGAGCCAAGCACCAAGTGATGGAGATTCTGAAAGTGCAAAAATGTTGGTTTTTAGTGCCGATAAGGAAAAATACAAAGTTGGCGAAACTGCAAAAATTACATTCCCGTCGGGTAGTTTTGGTCGTGCATTGCTAAGTATTGAAAATGGTTCAGAAGTACTTTCAACTGTTTGGGTTGAAACTAAAAAAGGCGAAACCACAACTTCCTTCAAAATAACGAAGGAAATGGCGCCAAATATTTATGTGAATATTTCATTGCTTCAACCGCACGCTCAAGTCAAAAATGATTTACCAATTCGACTTTATGGAATCGTACCAATAGATGTTGAAGATCCTGATACGGTTTTACACCCAAAAATTTCTATGCCCGAAGTTTTAAAACCCGAACAAAAATATACGGTTAAGGTTTCTGAACAAGATAAAAAAGCAATGACTTACACCTTGGCGGTTGTAGATGAAGGTTTGTTAGACCTAACGCGTTTTGCAACGCCGCCAATCCACGAATCGTTTTACAGCAAAGAAGCGCTCGGCGTTCGCACGTTCGATATGTATGATTATGTAATTGGCGCCTATTCTGGTAGCGTAGATAATATTTATGCAATTGGTGGTGGTGACGAAGCTTTGGGCGCAAAAAATAGAAAAGCAGACAGATTTAAACCCGTTGTCACTTATTTAGGTCCGTTTACAATAGCCGCAGGAAAAACGGCAACACACGAATTATTTATGCCAAATTATGTAGGTTCGGTGCGAACAATGGTAATTGCTGGCGATAATAGAAAAGCCGCTTACGGAAATGCAGAAAAAACAACTCCGGTAAGAACGCCATTAATGGTTTTAGCTTCCTTACCGAGAAAACTTTCTCCGGGCGAAACCGTTGTATTGCCAGTAACCGTTTTCGCGATGGAAAATAAAGTGAAAAATGCAACAATCACCGTTAAAACTGGCGACGGATTAAGAGCTAAAAATGGAAATACCAAAAACATTACTTTCAGCCAACCTGGCGAGCAAATTGTGAATTTCGAATTTGACGTTTCGGCTCCGCTCAACGACCGTGAAGGTTCAATTGAAACTATTGAAATAATAGCAACTGGCAACGGTGAAAAAACAAGTTATAAAATTGAAATAGATGTTGAAAATCCGAATCCTATTTCGCAGAAATCTACGCAATACACACTTTCAGAAAATGGAAATCAAGAAATAAATTTTGAAACGTTCGGCGTTCCGGGCAGTAATGAAGCGATGCTGGAGTTTTCAACGTTACCGCCAATGGATTTCGGGAGAAGGATGGAATATTTAATCCGTTATCCGTATGGTTGTATCGAGCAAACCACTTCATCTGCATTTCCACAATTATATTTGGCGGATGTTTTTGATAGAACATACGACAAGAAAAAGTCAATCGAGAAAAACGTAAAAGTAGCAATTGAGCGTTTAGGTAGATTTCAAATTACAAACGGAGGTCTTTCATATTGGCCAGGCGAGCGAGATGCTGACGAATGGAGCACCAATTATGCTGGCCATTTTATGTTGGAAGCAAAGGCAAAAGGCTATTCGTTGCCTATTAGTTTTATGAGTAATTGGTTGTTATATCAACAAAATATGGCGCGGCAATGGCGAAATAGTGATAGGAAATACAACACAAGTCTTACACAAGCGTATAGGCTTTATACGCTGGCGCTTGCTGGAAAACCAGAATTGGCGGCAATGAATAGATTACGTGAAAGCAAAGATTTGAGTAACGATGCAAAATGGCGACTTGCAGCAGCCTATGCTTTAGCTGGCAAGAAAAATGTCGCCCAGCAACTTGCGCAAATTGCCAATATTAATTTTGTTCCGAATAAATATGACTTTTACACCTATGGTTCACCATTTAGAAACCGCAGTATGGCGCTAGAAACTATGGTGTTGATTGGTGATGCGAAACAAAGGGATTTGGCAATTTCGGTTGCAAAAGATTTATCATCCCAAAGTTGGTATAGTACACAGGAAACTGCTTATGCATTATTGGCTATGGCAAAAATGGTTCAGAAAAATGGCGGCAAGGCGATAGATGTTTCGTTTACCAATAATGGAAAAACTACCACGGTTAAAACCGATAAAGCTGTTTCGCAACGTGATTTGGGCATAAATATGGGAACCAATTCTGTGACTGTAAATAACAATAAAGCAAACGTAATTTATGTAACCCTTTCACAAAAAGGCAAATTGCCGTTAGGCGATGAGCTTGCCGAAAGACGTAATTTTAGTATTTCGGCGCAATATCTTGGTGCAGATGGCAAAGCTATGGATGTTTCAAAACTAAGACAAGGCACAGAGATTACTGCGACAGTTACAGTTACAAATACATCTAACGATTGGATTAATAATGTTGCGCTTTCCAAAATTTTCCCGAGTGGTTGGGAAATTGTAAACACAAGTTTTACTGAGTTAGGCGGCGGCGCAACAGGAAGCGCAAGATATACCGACATTCGAGATGATCGCGTAAACTTCTTTTTCGATTTAAAAAGAGGCGAATCTAAAACCTTTACCGTAAAATTAAACGCAAGTTATTTAGGAACCTACTATTTGCCGGGCACTCAAGTTGAAGCAATGTACGATAATAATTATTTTGCAAGGAATAAAGGAATGTGGGTTGTTGTTGAGTTATAAGGGTTTTGCAGGATGCTTTATGCTTTAAATTAAAGAAACAGTTGAATTCTTCTGGTTGAGTTGTAAGAATTAAATAATATTGAAATAGTTGATGATGTAACGAGATGACAATAATTTGAAAAAGACAATATATATATTGATATTTTTGATTTCATATATCGGATTTTCGCAAGATCCTACCGAAAATCAAAATCAAATTTTATTCTACGGATTGATGAGTTATCCTAGAATTAAAGCAATGGAATTTGCTGCCGAAAAAGATAATCTTGAAATCAAAGGTGTTACTGGATGTATGGTTACGCATAAACTTGTGGACAGTGTAAAATCTGTCCATATAAGACTTTGGAAAAGAATGGATAGCGTTTACGGAATTGGAGCTAAAGAACGATATGAAAAAAATGTTGATTTTGAATTCGCGCAAATCCAAAAAGCCTCTGACATAATAAAAGATAAAAAAGATATTAAAAAGTTGTTGCGTAAATTAAAAAGAGAAAATGAAGACTCAACTTTCAGTTTACAAGAAAAATTAGCAGAAAATTTATATTACTGGAATATCTACAGTTTGAATGCAGAGAAATATCCAGAAAAATTTTGGCATCCTGAATATAAAATAATCATTGATTTAAAAAAAGAAGAATACAAAATTGAACGAATAGAATAAAAACTATTGCCAACAAAGAATATTTAACATACAACAATTCTTAGCTAAGACAAAGATTTTCACAATTTTAAAATATATAATTTAGATAAAAAACCGAAACCCCACAAATGAAAACCCTATTTCGGTTCCTAAAATTCCATAAAATAAAATTCAGCATTTTGCTGGTTTTATTTAGCGTTTGGCTTTTCTGCTTGCCTTCTCCATTATTTAACTCGCCAACCTCAACGGTTGCAGAAAGTAGCGATGGCAAAATGCTTGGTGCACGAATTGCGGACGATGGTCAATATCGATTTCCAAAAATTGATAGTGTGCCTTTTCGGTTTGAAAAATGTATTACTTATTTTGAGGATGAATATTTTTACAATCATCCGGGTTTTAATCCCATTTCAATTTCAAAGGCACTTTATCAAAACTTAACTCGGAAAGGTAGACGTGGTGGAAGTACAATTACACAACAAGTAATTCGCCTTTCGAGGAAAAATAAAGGTCGGACTTATTTAGAAAAGGCGATTGAAATTTTTCAAGCAACTCGCCTGGAAACTGGCAATTCAAAAAAAAACATTTTAAAACTTTATGCTTCAAATGCGCCTTTTGGTGGCAATGTTGTTGGGCTTGAAACCGCTTCTTGGCGCTATTTTGGTATTTCAGCAAGTGAATTATCTTGGGGACAAGCCGCATCTTTAGCGGTTTTACCGAACGCGCCCGCACTTATATTTCCAGGTAAAAACGAACCGATCTTAAAACAAAAACGTGATAGATTATTGTTGAAACTTTTTACGGAAGAAGTCATAGATAAAACAACCTATCAATTAGCTTTAGATGAAGAATTGCCCGGAAAACCACTTTCACTTCCAGAAATTGCCCCACATTTAACCGAAAGAATCCGACTTGAACATCCCGGCGAGCGGATACAAACTACAATAGATTATTCCCTTCAACAAAAATTGAACAGGATTGCTCAGGAAAATTATTATCAATTAAGTCAAAATCAAGTTCATAATCTGGCGATTCTCGTTTTGGATGTTGAAACTAGAAATGTTTTGGGGTACGTAGGCAATTCGCCCACAAATGCCGAGCACGACAATTATGTGGATATTATTACACGAAATAGAAGTACGGGCAGTATTTTAAAACCATTTCTATTTACAGCTTTGTTGGATGCTGGCGAATTATTGCCAAACACATTGGTTGCCGATATTCCAACATCGGTAAACGGCTATTTTCCCGAAAATTTCGATAAAAAGTTTAATGGCGCCGTTCCTGCTAGTGAGGCACTTTCGCGCTCGTTAAATATTCCTGCCGTTAGAATGTTGCGGGATTTTGGTTTTCAGCGTTTTTATAATATTTTGCATAAAGTTGACTTTACTTCAATTAATAAACCAGCAGATTATTATGGACTTTCACTTATTTTGGGTGGCGCAGAAAGCAATCTTTGGGATATTACAAAGGCTTATGCCGGCTTGGCTTCAACTTTAAATTTCTTCAACAGATCTTCAAGTGAATATAGGATTGACGACTTTATTCAACCGAATTATATTAAAGATTTTGAACGTGATTTTGGCAAAAAGCAAAAAGATCCTTCCGTTTTTAATGCCGGTGCAATTTATGAAGCTTTTGATGCTATGCAAAAGGTGAACCGACCGCGAGAAGAAGAAAATTGGGAATTTTTCAGCAGTTCGCAACCAATTGCTTGGAAAACTGGAACTAGTTATGGTTTTAAAGATGCGTGGGCAGTTGGTGTAACGCCAAAATATGCAATCGGAATTTGGGTTGGCAATGCCGACGGCGAAGGCAGAACTGGTTTAACCGGAGTACAAGCTGCAGCTCCAATTCTATTTGAAGTATTGAATGTGTTGCCAAAATCGGGCTGGTTTTTAAAACCGTTTGATGAATTAATTGAAGCGGATGTTTGCAGCAAAAGCGGTCAACTTGCTAGCGTTTATTGCGATAATATAGAAAAACAATTTATACCAAAAAACGGTTCAAGAACGCAGCCTTGCCCGTATCATAAAACAGTTTTTCTTAATGCAAATGAAACGTTGAGAGTAAATAGCAGTTGTTATGAACTGTCGGAAATGTCTCAAAAAAACTGGTTTGTTTTGCCGCCAATTATGGAATATTATTACGCGCCACTTCATCCCGAATACAAACCTTTGCCACCTTTCGCTGATAATTGTCTTCAAGAAGGCGAAAAAATAATGCAGATTATTTATCCAAAAAGCAATGAAGCTATTATTCTTCCCAAAAACTTTGATGAAAATCTAGGCGAAGTAATTTTTAAACTTGCTCATCGAAATCCTGAAACTACAGTTTATTGGTATTTAGATTCGAAACTTATTGGTACAACAGAAACTTTTCATGAGTTGGCACTTACTCCAAAACCCGGCAAATATCTTTTAACCATTGTAGATGAAGAAGGCAATGAGCTTCGGCAGTTCGTGGAGATAAAATTGCCATAATTCTCAAAATTTCTTCATTTTCATAAAAAGATCTTTTTTCAAATTTATATTTATATTCATTTCCTTTTTGATTTCGATTTCGATTCAATATAAGTTTAACAAAACCTTAATTTCATTTAGT